>JABIRP010000230.1 GCA_018699735.1 Rhodospirillaceae bacterium
GTAGGGGTGCATGTCCGAGGGGCCTGCTTCCAAGACGCAGACGGACACCCCTTCGTCTTCACTTAGTCTGTTGGCGAGGACGCAGCCGGCAGAGCCGGCGCCGACAATGACATAATCGAAACTGTCCATGAAACTTCCAGAGTTCAAGAGTGGCCGAGAAGTGCTTTTCGAAAGGCGAGTTTCCGTTCCACCGCATCCCAGGATCGCCCAGGCGGTCTTGTCGGCGGGCCGTCGTTCACCTTCAAGTGCACGAAATTCGGCCCGTCGGCCCGGCGGAGCATGGCATTGGCAGCCGGGATCTCATCCTCGGCGGTGACCGTCAGGACATTCTTGATGCCAAAGCCGCGCGCCACCGCCGCCAGATCGGTGCCCATAGAGGTGTGGGTGATCTGGTTGCCGGTCTCGCCATAGCGTTCGTTGTCGACGCAAAGAATGGAAAAGCGCTCGACCCCGGATGCGACAACTGTGGCCAAGGCACCGATATTCATCAGAAGTTCGCCGTCGCCGGTAGCGACCAGGACCTGGCGGTCCGGCTGCATCACGGCCAGTCCAATCCCGGTCGAAACCGCAGCCCCCATGGCACCGCCTAGCACGAAGGCGTTGTCGGCGCCCAACTCCAGGCCTTCTATGTCTTTCGCCGTGCCGGCAAGACCGGCGATAATCAAGAAGTCTCGATTGTCGCCGACCAATTGTGGAACCACGTCCGAGCGATGCATGCGCAGATTGCTACCGGTGTCTGTCCCAGTGTTTGCCCCAGTGTTTGCCATTGTTCGCTCCTCCCCTAGAACGCTTTGGCACCAAGGAGCTTCTGCGACAGAAGCACCGCGACACCGCATTGCGATTTGTAAGCCATACCGAGCGCCGCGTCGGCGGTCGGGATCACGTCCTCGGCCTGTTCCACTGAGAGACAAAGTGTTCCGATCGATTCCAGGCTTGGCCGGACCGCTTGTCCCATCGCGATCTGCCAGGGGTTCTGCTCCCCGAACTCGCCGCGCATGCTCACAAAGGTTACAAACGGAAAGCGCGCGAAGGCAATCAGCGAGAGCATGTTGATACAGTTTCCGACGCCGCTCGATTGCATCAACAGCACCGATTTGCCGCCGCAAAGATAGGCACCAGCCGCCATGGCGACTCCCTCTTCCTCGGTGGTCAGTGGCACCGAGGCGACGGATGGGTCGTCAAGCGAGCGCTGGATCATGACCTTGTGCCCGGCATCGGGCACATAGGCAAAAAGGCTGACACCGTATTCGACAAGGTGGTCGTAAAGCTGGTTTCCCCAGACCGTCTGATCGGTCATCGTTTGTCACCTGATCTGTAGTGGTTGAGATTTTCAGCGCGTTATCGATCTTCCAATCAACACATTAGCGGTGCGGGCGCGATTGGGAAACACGAATTGGCCGCCTCGTTTTTGACGCATGTCGAACGGGCTCGCGTTGACAGGTGCGTGGTGTTCACCGAGACTCTCTATGCACCCTGTCGGCGCCGAGTACACAGGATGCGGGCGTGAGAGGGAACTGCAATGTCGGACGTGGCTCGCGTTGGCGAGGATGAAGCTCAGCGGATTTTCAGCGCTGAAAACATGTCCTTGCTGTTGAATTGCATCAAACCTCATCTTGAGCCGGACAAGAAAAAGCTCGTCTATCTGATGCCTCAGGCCAATCGGATCGGCCATTTCGCTATGGAGTCTCATCAGCTTTATAATCTGCACCATCGCGAGTTCGACGAAATCCTGGTCATCATCAATCCGTCCACGGAGTACCATTTCAACGGCGGTATTCGGGCCATCGCGGAACGGTATGTCACGTTTATCGAAAGTCCGAATTCTGGAATGACCCGAATGGGTTTTTTCGATGGGCCATCTCAGGATTTTGGCCCGTTTACCTTGGCTCTCGATAGCGCCGGCAAGATCGCTCGAAACCATTACAATTCGTTGAAGCGCGGGGTGCCGCCGGTGTTTTTTGAGGCACCCGACGCACTTCTTGGGCACGGGCGGAGTTTCCTTCAGGCGCAAGGCGTGGCTGACGAGGCGCCAATCGTTTGCCTGCATCATCGCGAGCCGACTTATCTGGCCGATCAGACCTATCATTCGTTCAGGAACTCGCGGTTTGAAACCTATGTGCCGGCAATCGATTGGCTGATTGACCAGGGCCACGTGGTTGTTCGTCTAGGGGATCAAACCTCGACGCCAATCAGCCCCGCGCGCGCAGGACTGATCGACTTGCCATTTGCGGCCGGCTACACGGATACGCTGGATGCCGCGTTGATCGCCTTGTCACAGTTCTCCATTACCTGCTCGTCGGGACCGGAATCCTTGTGCCGGATGCTGGGCGCGCCGATGCTTCAATGCAATACGCCGGTGGTCTCCAGTGCTCTGCATAACCCTGTCGACGTCCTGATGTTCAAGCACTATCGCGATATAAGCCAGGACCGGGTTCTATCGTATGAGGAAATCCTTGACCGTCGACTGTGGATCGCCTCAACGACAGCGTTTCTCGATGATGCCGGCGTGCGTATCGAAGAGAATTCGGCCGATGAGATCTTGGAAGGGGTCAAAGAAATTTCTGACAGGTTGGCTGGACGGTTCTCTCCCGATCCCTCGATTGATCAGCGGTTTCAGGCGCTCGGCCGTCAGTATGAGGACGTGGGTATGGCGGCGATTGCGCCTGGTGAGATTCCAGACTTCTCAGATTATATGATGTTTCTCGGTTATAGCCTGGACGGGATCACGGTTTCTCATAGCTACTGTCGGCGCAACCCGGGTTTTCTAGGCCTTGAGTAGAGTTGGATCATGAGAGTTGCAACTCTGAATTTTGAGCGTGTGGTTTTGTGAGCGCCGAGCATGCGCATGTGACCGAGGTCTCGCTGGAGGAGGCGCGCGAGCTCTTCGGCCCGGCGAATATGTCTCGGATGCGAACGTTTCTCGCATCCGTTCTACCGGACGATGGTCTCAAGCGGATGGTCTATATTTGCCCATTGGGTGGACGGATCGGCCATGTCGCGATTGAAAGCCACCAGATCTACAACATGTATCGCGAGGCCTGCGACGAGTTGGTCTTCATGACAAACACGCCCGGAGAAGTTCCGGTCAATTTGGCCCTCATGGAGCTGGTGGGCCGGTACTATCGCGTGGTGTACTGCCCGGATTACACATTGCTCCGCATGGGGTTTTTCGACATGGAGCCCCTGGACCTCGGTATTGCGACGTTGATCATGCGATCGCCGGCCGGCGTTCAGTTCGAATATTATCTGCATTGTCTGAGCGGTGCGGAATTGGTCTATTTTGAATTGCCTGAAGCATTGACCGCCAAACGCGATGCGCTTTGCCAGACGCTCGGCATGCCGTCAGGGGCCCGGGTGGTTACGGTGCATGTGCGCGACAGTTCGTATTTCAGCAATGTGCACTATGATTCCAGCCGCTCCACGTCGCTCGATGGCTATCTGGCAATGATCACCATGCTCCTGGAACGCGGTTACTGGGTTACGCGCATCGGGGATGCAAA
>JABIRP010000231.1 GCA_018699735.1 Rhodospirillaceae bacterium
CGTCACGTGGTCCTGCACCCGGCCGTCGAGTTCGGTCAACGCACCATGGACAGCGGTATTGGCAACACCCAGAGTTTGCTTTCCGAGGTTGGCTACATTGCCGCAACGCGCGGCCAGTTCTCCCGATACTTCTGCCAGAGCGGCGATAACCAGAGTTTCGATTGTGTCGAGGGTGGCTTGCATTGTCGGTCCGTCCAAAGCATGTCCCGGCTAAATGGAAGCGCCTAGGCGCGGGCGCTTTTGCGTATTGGTCCATCGGGCCTTTCGGTCGAAAGGCCCGCACAATAGCTGGAGGCCGGGCCTGTTCGGCAGGCTAGAATGTCGGAAGCGCTGTCACATCCAGAATGCCATCGGCGCGCATCGAGAAACCGGCATGCTCTCCGGCCAGGCCTAGTACGCGGGTATGGTTGTAGAGATACAGCCACGGCGGATCTTCGCAGAGCAGGGCGAAACATTGATTGTGCAGCTGCTCGCGCTCGGCATCCTCAACCGTGATGCGGGAGCGATCCAACAAGCGCTCCACTTCAACATTTCGGTAGCCCTGCCACCAAGACCCTTGGTTCCGGCTATCGATCTTCTCGTTCAACACCCGGAAGGTGCTCATCGGGCTTGAATCGAATACACACATGTCATGGATCTGCTTATCGCGGACCCGTTCGGCGTAACGGGTACGATCCTCGACCTTGTGAACTTCGAAGGTAATACCGACCGCACCAAGCTGTTCCGCAACGGCATGGGTCAGCGCTTCGGCCTCGTCGGGCAGTCGGGTCGGGCAATCGACTCCGAGGGTGAGGCCATCGCCAAACCCAGCCTCAGCCAATAACGCGCGCGCCGCATCCGGGTCGTGATTGGTACCGGATGTATCTGACCCTGAACCAATATGCGACGGGCTGACAAACCCCGACAGCGGTTGGGCGGCACCACCAAGAACGGTTTCCACCAGAGCCGAACCGTCGACTGCGAGGTTGACCGCGCGCCGAACCCGAGGGTCAGAAAATGGCCCCGACGCTGAATTCAGCAGATAGATAATCGCCGTCGTATCGATGTGGTCGACCCGTGTGGTGCCACTCGCGAGGCCGAGGGCTTCGGCATCTGAGGGATCAATGCGCGTCGCGATCTGAACACCGCCGTCGAGCAGTGCTGCGGCGCGGTCGGTTGACCCCGCGACATACCGCCAGATCAGCGAGGGATTGGCAACGCTTCCGCCCCACCAGTTTGGATTAGCGGTCATTCGAATTTCTTCACCTGGTGTGGTGGCTTCGATCGCATAAGCGCCGCTGCCAATCGGATGCTCGGTGAACCCCGGCTGGCCGGCCGCGTGCGGTGGCAAGGCGTAACCGGATACGAGAACGTCCAGGAGATCGGCCGTTGGTTCCACAGTCGTCACCGTGACGGTGCGCGTGTCCGGTGTCTCGACTTTGGCACCTGTCAGGTATTGGCCCCATACTGCCGGGGCGCCGAGCGTCGCGCCGATTTCGGGCCGCATCATACGTTCTATGGAAAATCGTATCGCCGCCGCATCGAGTATTGAGCCGTCATGGAACGTGAGACCCGGTCGCAGTCTAAAGGTCCAAGTACGGGCATCCGGCGATAGCGTCCAGCTCTCGGCCAGCGCCGGTTGGAAACGTCCGTCCGGCCCCCGGCGAACCAAAGCATCGAATAGAGCCTCGAAGATCGCCAGCGTATCGGCACTGTCAGTGCAATCATGGGCATCACGAAGCTCAATGCGTGATTGCGCAATGATGACGTCATTCGGCATTACCGTAGTCTCCTGCTCGTCTGCTTTTCGGTCACTCTTCCGCTTCTGCCCGCTTACGGGCGCGGATCGATATATAAAAGCCACTCGCGATCACGATGGCGATACCGGCCCAGGTCATGGCGCTCGGAAAATCACCAAACCAAAAATAACCGACGAGTGTCGCACCGACGATCTCGCCATAGCCGATCGGCGCCACCAGAGATGCCGGTGCTGCGACCAGTGCCTTGATCATCAGATAATGACCAATCGCGCTGGTCAGACCAATCGCCGCCATCATCGCTAAATCCGCCGGTCCTGCCGGCGCCCAATAGGCCGGTGCCACAACCGAAGTGGCCACCGTACCAACGACCGAGGTAACCGCCAGCGTGACGACCGGCGGCACACTGCTGGATAGCTTTCGCGTCGAGATCACGTAGAAGGCAAAACAAAGCCCCGCACCGGCCGCGAAGATTGCGCCTGAATCGAGAATTCCGGGGCCGGGGCGAATAATGATCAGGGTGCCGGCAAATCCAACCGCAACCGCCGTCCAGCGCCGGGGGCCGACCTGTTCACCCAAGAGCCACGGTGAAAGTGCTGTCACGATGATCGGCGCAATGAAAATCAGCGCTAACGCATCCGCGATTGGCATTGTCGAAATGGCGGTGAAGAAAAGCCCCGTCGCGACCATGATACATAGCCCGCGAAAGATCTGTATGGGCTCCAGCAACGAGCGCTGAAAAAGGCCTCTATAACCAATCCAAGCGATCGGCACGATCAACAGTGACTGAAAGAAGAATCTGGCCCAGAGGATCTGCGGCATCGCGAAATCGGCCGAAAGATGTTTGGCGAAACCATCCATGACCGGCAAGATCATCACCGCCATCGCCATGAAGACGACGCCGCGCAGGTTTGGCCCCATCTCCAGACGCCGGATCATGTTAGGCAGTCGCGGCTTTGGTCCCGGTTTTGGCAGTCTTGGAACCGGCCGCTGGGGCTCCAATTTGGTGGCGTAGATCCTTCAATTCGACATACACCAGATTCGGGACATTAAAATTCTCCAAGATCTGCTTCTCAAGCTCAGCCTGCAAGATGCGTCCGTCGGCTTCTTTCAAGCTGTTGGCAAAGATCCGCCGGATCGCGGGGACGATGGTGTCGGCCTTTTGCTCCGCCAAATCGCGAACCGCTTCGGAATCGAACCAAAGAACGACCCTAGCGGTGCTCAAAATTGTTTGTTTCTGACCTTGCAGAGAGACGGCCTCAACCCGGGCGGTCAAGCTTTCTTGCAGGCTCAAGGATACCCTGTTCCCGTAGATTTGATCGAGCCTCCGCCGATAAAGCCAGATAATCGCGGCGGCTAGCCCGAGAATGGGTATCCCAGCGGTGACGAACGGGTTGAAGTAGTAGGTCCAACTCGGGTCGAAAAATTTAGCCACGAAGGTAAATATCAACGGTCCCACGACGACCACCGCCACGACAGCGGAGAGGATACCCGTAATCTTCAGCGCCTGGCCGGCAACATGATATTCGGGCGGATACCAATCCCGCTCTTCAGAATTCTTTGTCGTGGACGATTGGTCAGCGTCCCCCGACCCATTCTGTCCTGCGGGATCGTCGGTAGTCTCCGGTGCGTCTTTAGGAGTGTCCGTCATGGTGTGATTTTTCGCCGGTTCCTCAATTGTCCCACATTTGTTGTCGACGCGATCCGGCGAGGGCCACCAAAGCCAGTCTATCGGAGCGGGCCGTGTCACGCAGCGACTCTGTCGTAACTTTGCGCCTCGTCAAGTCAGAATGCGCTGTTGGGTAACACTGACCTCGCCAAAACTGGTAATCGACCGTGATTTGTCTAATGCGATCGTTTGCTATAGGCCAAGGTGCGAAACCGATTTCACCATGAGGACTCGACAATGCCCGCACCGGAGCGCATCCGCCTGCACATCAAGAACAACCGCGACGGTGAGGAGTTGTTCCGCACCACGCCGGAACGCTACCGGGCGGCCGAAGCCCGCTATCCTGAGATCGCCAAACGTGTCGACGTAACCATCGACTGGGATTTGGACAATTTCGAGACATCCATTAGCCAAGCTCATGCGCTGCTGACTTGGGAGCTTCCGACCGAAAACCTGGCGGCTCGGGCGCCGGAATTGCGATTGATACACACCATCGGGGCCGGGATTGAGCATCTGCAACCCGTTGACGCTTGGCTACCGGCGGCGGCGACGCTGACCAACAATCGCGGCGTGCATGCGGAGAAGACCGGCGAGTCAGCCGCCATGGCGCTGCTGATGTTGAACAACAACATGCCAAAGTATGCCACTGACCAACGCGCACACCGCTGGGACCCGCAATTCGCACCGACCGTCGCCGGGAAAACCGTGACGCTGCTCGGTGTCGGTGAGATGGGCGGGGCTGCAGCCGAGTGGTTCAAGCGTTTCGGCCTCCGCGTTCTTGGCGTCCGGCGCAGTGGTGAAGCGCATCCGCACGCCGACAAAATTTATCCGACCGCCCAGATCTTGGAGGCAGTGGCCGAGGCTGATTTTGTCCATGTCACCCTGCCCTCAACGAAAGAGACCAATGGCATGATCGATGCCTCGGTGCTCGATGCCATGAAGCCAGGCGCCGGTATCGTCAATTTCGGCCGCGCCGCGGTTATAGACCATGCGGCTCTGTTCGACCGTCTGCGCTCCGGCCATATTGGCGGCGCCATCCTGGATGTGCATGACCCCGAACCACTTCCGGCGGACGCGGAGGTTTGGGACGTGCCGAACCTGTTGGTCGTGCCGCACGTAACCTCCGACGACGTGGAGACTTATGCCGACCTGACGCTGGATCTGGTGTTCGAAAATATCGGCCGCTGGATCGACGGCAAGGCGTTCCGCAATCGGGTGGATCCAGTACTGGGGTATTAGGGTATCACCTCTGATACCGTCATCCCTAAAGAAGCCTAGCCGGATACACGCCCTGGCACAGCGCCACCACAGCCGTTATCCTCCTGCCTCATGACCGAACCTACCCCGCACGTCCTCACCCGAGAGTCCATCCGTTCCAGCCGTATTCGCGATATGATCCGCGCGCGTGGCGAGGATCATGTGTTGAGCGATCAGGAATTGATCGACACGCGCCTCGATATGTTTCCCGGGCGCCGAATAGACAGTGACGTCTGGGTTTTCGGATACGGCTCGTTGATATGGAATCCGGTGTTTCACTACGTCGAGAAGCGCGCCGGTATTGTACACGGCTATCACCGGCGATTTTGCATGTGGACCAATCTCGGTCGCGGCAGTGACGAGGCCCCGGGGTTAATGCTTGGTCTCGACCGGGGGGGCAGCTGTCGCGGCATGGCGTTTCGTATCGCCGCCGAGGTCGCGGATGAAGAGCTCGACCTGATATGGAACCGGGAGATGATGAGCGATACCTATCGCCCAACCTGGATGACTGTCCGCACAGAGACCGGCCCCGTCCGCGCCATAAGCTTCGTCATGCGCCGTGACCATCGCCGATATATCGGACCGATGGGAGACGATGAAGCCGCCGCTTCAATTGCCAAGGCCAGCGGATTTCTAGGACCATGCCGCGAGTATCTCTTCAATACAGTCGATCATCTCGAAGAACTCGGCATTCCTGACAAGGGTTTGACGCGCTTGCGAAACCTAGTGCTAAAACATTTGGACGACCAACACGACTAAGGGACCTCAGATTATGCCCGTGGCACCGCTTTCGACAGACCGTCTATTTACCCGGACCGACCTCTCTGGAATCGACTTCAAGACGACCAATGATGTCGAGGATGTCGATGCCCTTATCGGCCAGGAGCGCGCGCTCGGAGCGGTTCACTTTGCTGCCGATATGACCCAACGCGGGTACAATCTCTTTGTCATTGGGCCTAAGGCGTCCGGCAAGCATATGGCGGTTCAAAACTATCTGGACGCCCGCGCCAAGGCTTCACCGACGCCACCGGACCGGGTCTACGTCAACAATTTCGAGGATGCCCGCCAACCACACGCGCTAACCCTGCCACCCGGCTCCGGCCCGCGATTGAAGAGTATGATGGCCGAAACCGTGCGCGACTTACGCGGCACCGCCGCCAGCTTGTTCGAGGGCGAGGATTATCGTCTGCGCCTGGACGCCATCAACAAATCCTTCGGCCAACGCCATGACGCAATGTTCGAGGAGTTACGCCAAGAGGCCTCCGAAAACTCCATGGGTCTGATCCGCACGCCGCAAGGTCTAGCCATAGCGCCCGTGAACAACGGAGAGCCGATGGCACCCGAAACCTTCAACAAACTAAGCCCGGCGGAGCAGGAGGATCTGCAGAAGAAAATCGAGACCTTGCAGGACAAACTCGTCGAAATTATCCGTAAAGTACCGGCTTTGGAGCGTGATCGCCAAGCGACGGTGCGGAAACTGGTCCGGTCGGCCGCGGACGACTTGGTCGGCCAGCAAATCGCTGAAATCGCATCCGAGTTCGAAGGCGCCGGCGATGTTCAGACATATCTGACTGCGGTGAAAACCGACATGGTCGACAACATACAACTCTTCCTCGCTGCAGATGGGGGAGCCGACGGCGAGGGGGTCTCTGGCGAAGGATCATCCGGCGAGGCGACCGAGCCCCGCGAGAAATTGCTCCGACGATATGAGGTCAATGTCCTGGTGAGTAATGCGCCTGGCACCGGTGCGTCGATCATAACAGAGGACTTTCCAACCCTCGGTCACCTGATCGGCAGGGTCGAGCACCATGCGCATATGGGTGCGTTAACGACGGATTTCACACTGATCAAACCCGGAGCTTTGCATCGCGCCGATGGCGGCTATCTACTGATCGACATGCACAAACTGCTGATGTCGCCATACAGCTGGGAGGGCCTGAAGCGAACCCTTTATTCCGGCAAAGTGACGATCGAATCGCCGATGGATAGCGCCATGGTCGCCTCCATGGTCTCTCTGCAACCGGAACCGATCCCTGTTTCGGTCAAGGTCGTTCTGTTCGGCGATTTCCGGCTGCACATGATGCTGACTTCGCTCGATCAGGATTTCGCTGACTTGTTCAAAGTTTCGGCGGACTTCCAGGACCGTTTCGATCGCACCGACGAAAACGACACGGTTTACGTTCGCCTGATCGCCACCATCGTCCGGCGCAACCAACTGAGAGCCTTCGAGAAGGGTGCCGTTGCCCGGGTGATCGAGCATTGCTCGCGCATGGTCGAGGATTCGGAAAAGCTGACCACTCGGGTCGGCCTGATCGCCGACCTACTCCGTGAGGCCGACTACTGGGCCGGCGAAAAGAAACGCCGGACCGTCAAGGCAATCGACATCGATCGGGCCATCGAAGCGCAGATCCACCGCTCCGATCGGGTGCGCGAAAGCATGCTGGAGCAGATCCAGCGCGGCACCATCCTGATCGATACTGACGGCGCCAAAGTTGGCCAAATCAACGCGTTAAGCGTTATGGCGGTCGGTAACTTTGCTTTCGGCAAGCCGAGCCGGGTCTCAGCCGCCGTTCGCATGGGCACCGGCAAGGTCATCGATATCGAACGCGAAGTGTCGCTTGGCGGGCCACTCCACTCCAAGGGCGTGCTCATCCTGTCGTCGTATCTCGCGGCAAATTACGCCACCGATTACCCGATCTCACTTGCTGCCAGTCTGGTATTCGAGCAGTCCTACGGTGGCATCGACGGCGACAGCGCGTCCTCAACCGAACTCTATGCCCTGCTCTCGGCCTTGAGTGGCGTTGCGATAAAGCAGTCGCTGGCGGTTACCGGTTCGGTCAATCAGATGGGCGAAGTACAAGCGATCGGCGGTGTGAACGAAAAAATCGAAGGCTTCTTCGACGTTTGCCAGGCAGGAGGCCTAACCGGCCGCCAAGGCGTGTTGATCCCCGCCAGCAACGTCAAACATCTGATGCTGCGCCGAGACATCGTCCAGGCCTGCAATAAGCGCCGGTTCCATGTCTGGCCGGTCGCGACTATCGCCGAGGGCATCGAGCTGCTGACCGGTGTGTCGGCGGGCGAGCGCGGGAAAGACGGCACCTATCCAGACGGCTCAGTGAACCGGCTGGTCGAAGATCGGTTGATTGGTTTCGCAGAAAAACGTCGTGGCTTTTCGCGGAAGAAGGCCGAGGACGGCAAAGACACAAAAAAATAGTCTGGGTCCGAGATCAGAGTCCGGCACTCTTCGTCATTCTGATGTGCGAGGCGGCCAACAGACCGGTCTCAAACTCCAGGCGGCAACCCCGAGCGCGGACTGAATAGGCCAACGAAACGGCTGCGCATCCGCCTCAAGGCAACGGTAAACTCCGATGTCAGCAGGAGCTCACGGCGAAGTTTAGCGCGCCAGTCAAATGGCTGCTCGAACACCTCCAAAAAGTCGCAACGAGCCCGCTCCAACTCCGAGCCTGCGGAGGAACCAAGGGCACTGAGGTCGTTCTCCGCCACCGCCGGCAGGTCGACACCCAATCTCTGAACCAGTCGCAGGGTCGCGGATAAAGGTACAGCGAGCATGGCGCGCGCCGCGACATCATGCACCTCAGACCAATCGAGTGTGTCGACTTGCGTCAATATCCGACCGCAGTCAAGCAGGCTCTTAATGGCGGACGGCCCGAGCTTCTCCTTGGTCGCGTTGGCAACAGCGATCAGCAGTGCGTGCTCCGGGGCAGCGACCGGGACCCTGGTCCCATCCACCTCCAACCAACGGCGTCGTGCCATCACCTGCTCGGTCGAGAGGCCGCGATAGAGCGGGTAACAATCCGGCAAGACGTGCAAGTCGACGCTCACGATGCCGTCGGGCGAAACCAAGGGCAGGTAACTCGCCTCCGAGAGAAACCCCCAGGGCGGTAAATCTAGAGTGACAGCGCGGAATCCGGCTTGCTTCAGGTGCCCGACCGCCGCCTGCAAGTCTGAGTTTCGGACCAACACATCGAGGTCACCCGTGGTCCGCACCCAGGCCGGGCTATAGAATTGATGGGCGTTGGCAAAACCTTTCATGCAGAGGAATTCGAGGTTGGTTTCAACCAGCATCGCGACGGTTTTCATCTGCCTGTCCTGCAGCAACCGGCCGGCCAGTTGACCATGTTCCACGGCATCACCGTCGAGCGCATCGGGCGCAGCCTCAGCGACCAGCGGAGCGCCAACCAGGTCAGCCAGACGTTCGGCCCATTCGGGCGCTCCTATCGGAGGTCCCGGCGCACTCAGATCGCCGGTCAAGAGGCGTCGCCATACCGCCACTTGCGCCCCCGCCAGGGCCGTAGCCTCAGCCATCACCGGATCCAACAACCGATATCAGTTCTGCAGCAATCAGATCGGCGAGCAGCTGGTCCACGTCCTTGGCGATCTGTTCGGCTGGGATATAGGGAAAGGCATCGATGAGGATCTCACGCAAGGCACTGGCGTCGCGCTCTTGATCCAACAGGCGCCACACGCCAGCACCGACGTCACCAAGGTAAAAGATCTCGCCACCACCATCGGGAACCAGAAATATGTCGCCCTCAACCTCAGACATGTGGGTGGTTGGATTGCGCCGGTAGGCCGCTTGCATGACACTCTCTCTCGAACGGGGCCGCCTGAATTCAGATTAACCGGTTTTACACCAAGCGGGAGAGCGCGTCCGCCGCGTCGGCACTAGCCGTATATCGCAGCCGCTGAATTGGGACCGCAGCGACCAAGCGGGTGAGTGTGCTGAGATGTCCGGTGGCGGGGCCAGGGTCGCCGGTTAACCCGATCAAACTCCTGATAGCCTCGGACTGGCCAACGGCTTCAAGCGCGAGCGCTGACTTTGGCTGCCTCGAGAGGAAGACGATACCCGTGAGTGGCGCGGCCTCGCCAAACCGAGCCTGGGTTTTCGGGTCCCAGGCCAGAAAAGCGCTATCAGCGATGTGCTGCGCGATCCGCGCTTCACAGTGATCTCGGGCGGCAGGACTGAAATCAACCGGTAGTGGGAGACGGAGTTTTTGCGCCAAACCAAGCGCCATCGCGTGCCAGCCCGGCCCATTGCTCTGATCGTCGCCGTCAGCGCCATCCGCTTCAAAGGCAATCACCCGGTCATCACCGAGAATTCTGTGCCCATCGGCGGTCAGATGCAGGGCGATCGAAGATTTTCCGGCACCACTATCGCCGACAAAAGCGATCGCCTGCGCTTTTCCAATCAACACGCCCGCATCCAGGATAAGGGCCGATTTCCGGCGGTGAACCAGTGCCCCAAACAAGGCCGTCGCGAGACGATAGGCAACCACCAAAGGGTCATCGCTCGGACCGTCCCATTCAATAGGAACTTCGGATCCGTTTTCCAGGATTTCACCGGTCTCAAAGATTTCAAAGTCAGGCGCAGCGCTCTCGGACAATGATTGCGGTATCCAGCCAGGCACCAGCAAGGGCATTCCCTCGGCAATCAAAGACAGACCCGGCCCACCGACTGTCACCGGCCCATTCGGCGTGGGAAATCCCTCGGCCCGGTGCACGGGCCTACACCGGGTCAGAGGCAGAACTTCGGGTTCTTGGCACAGGATGGCCCCTGCGCGCGAGCCGGGCGATCCAGTTTGAGCAGTGTCGGAGCGATATAGGCAGCACCCACGGCCAGGCCGAGCTTGGCCAATGCGGCGCGACGCTCCGCCGACACTGTCCGCTGTTCACCTTTTTGCGCGGACGCTTCGTCCATATGAAGTACGGCCTGCTTGGTTTTGTCAGTCATCCCACTCTCCTTCGACTCCGCTTGAACGGACCAACACTCTATATTTAGGCAGTATTCATCAAATATACCAGATTTTCCGAAGATTCGGCCTAAGCGAGTTGCTCCATCCAATTTATCCGGCGATTGTGAATCGATGATAAGCATTGTTCAGAAAATTCTGCGCGCGATCCGGCAACCGGGGTTTTACGCCCGGCGTACTGGGCAAATCATATTGCTCCGCCTCACGTCGCTGTTTGCTCGGCGGTCGTTCTTCTTGCAAAGCCGCATGGATATTGATCCCTCGTCTTTCTGGCACAATCCCAAGTTCATTGCATCGTCCGGCGGCTTCACCCCGAAAGGCGAAGTGGTACCCCGCACCATTGTCGAGACCGCGCCCTGGGATCTGGTGCGCCGGGATATGCTGATCTTGCTGATCCGAGGCGTATTAGAGCGCGGCGTAGAGGGTAGTTTCGCAGAGCTCGGGGTCTACAAAGGCGAGACCGCGCGTCTGATCCATCACTATGCGCCGGAGAGGCGGTTACGGCTGTTCGATACATTTTCCGGCTTCGATGCCCGCGACCTTAGCGAAGAGCAGGCACAAACCGGACAAACGGTAACGGATGGCGTTTTCACCGATACCTCGCTGGAGGCTGTGCAGGCCTATGTATCGCCTCGATCTGATGCCATCATCTTCCATAAAGGCCTGTTTCCGGAAACCTGTGATGAGGCTGTGTTGGCCGAGCGGTTTGCCTTCGTGCATCTCGACGCCGACCTGTATCAGCCAATCCTGGCTGGCCTGGAAATCTTTTATCCTAGGCTCTCACCAGGCGGGGTTTTGGTCATCCACGACTACAACGCCTGGGAGGGTGCGCGACGGGCGGTTGACGAATATTTCGCTGACAAGCCAGAGGTCCCTGTTGCGATGCCGGACAAGAGCGGCTCCGCTGTCGTGATCAAGGCTAGAGCATAGCGCGCACGGCGGAGGCAACCCGGCTTGGCTCGATCTCGGTCATCACGTTTTTTCGCAAGATCTGGTGGCCAGGGCCCATCGGATACCAGCGGCCGGGCTCGTTGTATCCTGAAAACAGCGCCAAACACCGAGTGCCGGTGGACGCCGCGAGGTGCATTGGCCCACCGTCTGTGCCCAGAAATAACCGTGCCCGTGCCATGACGGCAGCGCTGACTCGAGGATTGGCCCGGCCCGAAAGATCAAGCACCGGTCCTGGCCAAACCGCCAGGACGGCCTGAGCCCGAGCGTGTTCGCCCGCGCCTCCGATCATCACCAATGCAAGGTCTCCATGGGTCTCGCCGAGGCGACCGATCAGATCCATCCAATTCGCGGCACCCCAATCCTTGGCCGCGACCTTCGCGCTCGCTGCCACGGCCAAGAAGCCAGACGCGGCCGAAATCGGCTCCAACAGCGCCGCCGCCTCGGCACACTCGTCATCTCTTAGGTCGAGAGAGCGGCCGGCTGGGTCGGATGTGTCTACTTCCCCCAACGGCAGGAGGCATCGGGCGAGGCGATCGGCCTCGTGCTCGACCAGTCCGGTGCTTTGATCGACACGGGCATGAACCAAGTCATCGGTGGTCGGAGCGCCCACGGCCACAGGCAAACCCGCCAACCGAAAGAAGAACAAGTCACGCGCGGCCCGCGCTGTCGAGCCGGCTTCACTCAGGTAGACCAGAAGATCAGCACGTTCAGCCCGCAACTGGCGGAATAGGGAAAAGAGCTTAAGGGGCCCGCGTTCCCCCGCATCATAAGGTATGGCCCGATCGATCAGCCCGGTGCCGTCAAGTACCGAGGCCACTGGCGCCTCTCCTTGGCGTGGTCGATTGGTTAGGAGCACGCGCTCCGCGTTTTCGAACCGCGTTGCCAGGAACTTAAAGCAAGGGAGCGCGACCACAGTGTCGCCGATGCTGCCAAGCCGAAAAATGACCAGTCGCCGGACATTTTGCGGATCAAGATCAAGCTGGGTCACACCGACTCTCTATTTGGCTCACGCCGACACTCTGCTTGGCTCACGCCGACACTCTGCTTGGCTCACGCCGACACTCTGCTTGGCTCACGCCGACTCTGGAGATCCATAATAGTAGTAGTAATTATAGTCGTGGCCGTAGACCATTTTTTGGATATTCAGGTCCACCTGGGTGAGAACGGTACCGGGAATCCGGGCACCGCTTTCCAAGGCAACCCGGATCGCCCGTGTCACCGACTCGCGATTGGTCACCTCCCAACGCACAGCCATAACCATCTGGTCGACATAGGGGACGATCAACAATGCATCAGCCACAGACAGGATTGGCGGCGTGTCGATCACGACGTAATCATATTCCTCACGCACCTGACGCAACAACTCGCGCATACGCTCTGAGCCGAGAAGGTCTTCGGAATTGGTGAAGTGCGGCCCGGAGGTTATGAAATACAAACCGGTTTCGATATCGAACTCGACCACTTCGTCGATCTCGCTCCGCCCAGCAAGTAGATCGGACATGCCCGTGAGATTGCTTTGCCCAAGCTCAGTGTGGAGTTTCGGCAGGCGCAGATCGCAGTCCATGATCAAAACACGCTGACCAGCTCGCGCTGCCAACATGGCGAGACCGAGCGATGTCGTGCTTTTACCTTCGCCGCGCATGGAAGAGCAAACCATGACGGTCTTCGCGCCTGGCGTGGCGAGCGATAATGCGGTTCTAAGTTTTCGCATTGCCTCCGCTAGGCGTGAGTGCGGTCGACTGGTTATGTATCGATACATTGGCTTCGAGTATCGGCGAATTTCCGGCTCGGTCGGAATCATCGTTAGAACCGGGAATCCGGTGTCATTTTCCAGGTCGCGAATGGTTCGATAGCCGGCAATGAAGTACTCCAACGCGATGGCGAGCAGCACACCGATGATCACCGAAACCACGACAGACGCGAAGACCATAATTCGTTTGCGTGGGAAAATTGGATTGCGAGGAACAATCGCTCGACTGATGATGCGAGCGTCGGCAACCTGCAGGGTCTGGTCCTGAATATCGGTCTCTTTTAAGCGTTCCAACAGGACCTGATAGAGCTGTTTATTGACATTGACCTCGGTCTCCAATGCGCGCAGGGCCGCTTCGGCCTCCCGCTCCGAGCTGAATTTATCCTCCGCCTTGAGCAAAAGAACCCGCAGTTTTTCAACCCGCGAAGTTACGATCGAGGCCTCAATTTCCAAGCTGGTCAGGACCTTTTTCATCTCTGTTTTGATCGTCGATCTCAGGTCTTTGAGTTCGTGTGCGGCTTGCAGAGATTTGGGGTGCCCATCGCGATAACGCGTGCGCAATTCAACGATCTTTTGTTGCAGCGTCGCTTCGCGGATCCGCAGATCCGAGATCAGTTGCGAATCGAGAACATTCGAAGTCGCATCACCCTTCAACGAACCTTCATGCTTTCGGGCTTCTTCATAGCGGGCGACCACCTCGGCCTGTTGGGCTTCGGCTTGCAGTAGTTTCTCGTGAATGTGTGATATCTGTTGGCGCAGCAGTGTCACGCCTTCCAACTCAATAATTCCCGTTCCATTGCGATAATCATCAAGTTTGCGCTGAGAATCGAGGACCAGAGATCGCAGTTCGGCAACGCGATCGGTCAAGACCGCCGACGCACGTTCGTTCGCCTCGATTTTAGTGTCCCGTTGGATCTCGATATACAACTCGGCGATCATATTCGCGGCACGCGCCGACAGATCGGGATCGACAGACGTGTATTGCACCGTGATGACCCGGGCCAGCGGCGCCGGTATGACGAACAGTTCGCCCATAAACCCATCGACAGCGCCATCCAGGATTTGTGCCTGGGTAAGGTTGCGTTTCGGCTTCTTCAACTTCGAATCGACGAGTTTGGTCAGCCAAGGCCAGTCAACATGGCCACGGACCCAAGCGATCGCTGGATTTACATAAGTCTCGCGAATACCGTCGAACCAATGCGGCGCTCTGACCGGTTTGAGCATCGGATTGAAACGCGGGTCATCCAAAAGACCCAGGCGCAAGACCGCCCGGGTTGCCATCTCTCGCGAGCGTAAAACCTCCGCTTCGGTCTCGACCGTGCTCATATCGAAGGTCATGCCCTTTTGAACCGATTCGATATTGAGGATGTTTTCCCTCTGACCTTCGATCAGTAGTCGGGTAGACGCCTGATACCGCGGTGTCAGGTTGAAGACGACCATCGTGACGGCAATAGGGATAAGCAGCAGACAGGCCATGACCGTCGATTTGCGGCGTCGCAGGACACCGACCAGCCACCGCAGTTCCAAGGGTCGTTCTTCATCGGACGTCGTCCGCTGGCGAGGCGCCTGACTGGCCGTCTGACCAACCGACGGCTCGGGTGTCTCGGCATCACCAGCTGCGGCTCGCGTCGGCGTTGGAAATCGGATGACTTCACTCATCGCTTTCTCCGGGTCCCATCAGAACCAGCGTCGGTCGATTTCGACCACATCGCCAGGCATAATCTTGCTCGTCTTGGCTCCACTGAACGTCCGAAGCTGTCCAAGGACCCGTCGCGTGATGCGAATTCCATCCTCATCGGCTCTGCGGGTGTAGCCGCCAGACGTAGCCACCGCGCGACGCACGTCAAGCCCAACCTGATACTCATAGCTGCCAGGCCGCACGATCTGGCCAAGCACAAAATACGGCCGGTATTTGGTGATCTCAAGGTTAACCTTCGGATTAACAATATATTGAGCGTTGAGCCCTTCGGCGATCTCGTCTCGTAATTCCACAACGGTTTTATCCGCCGCCGTCATGATACCGAGGAACGGCATCTCGAAGCTTCCATCCTCAGCGATAACAGTCGCAATCGATGCATCTTCGTGGTCGAGCGTGCTGATTCGGATCGCGTCGCCCGGATGAATCCGATAGCTCGACAGATCAGCAACCGCACCTTTCGGCTCCAGTACTTTCAGCGTTGGGCCAGCGGTTTCCTCAGGCATTATCCAGGCGCAAGCCGCGACCAGCACAACCGACATGACCGCAGCGCTCTGCTTCAAGAGCCGTATGGCGTCAATCGAATGCACTGATCACACCTCCCTCGGCCAGGCAGCAGAACTTGGTGCCGAATCGGAACATTGTCGTAACATTGCTGTAGGACGATCCAGCCGAATCGGAACTCGAATCCTCATACTTTACCTCGGCTCCGATGAAAAGGTGCTCGTTAATAAGGTACCGCGCGTAAGCGCTCAATTCCTCATAGGCATCGGTCCGCTCCGCGCCATTGAATATCTCTTCATCATGTGCGAATCGGGCACCAAGAATCACGTTGTCACGCAGCTCGTAATCGGCCCTCACTTCGAGCGACTGAACGGTCTTGCTGGTTTGCCCCGAGACCCGGGTATCCTGATTGGCGATCTTCGCCGTGCCGGACAGTGTGAAAATCGGAGTAACGTTCCAGACCCCATCCACCAACAGCAGGAGGTCAGTCTGATCGTCGAGGCTGCTGTCGGAGAAATCGCGCTGCGTGGCGCCAATTCGGAAGTTTAAACCGCTAACACCGGAATAATCCCAGTCGAATCCGATCCCTAGGCCAAATTGCAGAGAATCCCGATCCGTCGGGCTGGATTCGGCATAGTCGACCTGTTGATAGGACGGCTCGACCACGAAACTCAGCATTCCACCGCGCGAAAACGTAAAGCTCGGAGACAGGTTCCAGGATTGGCGGTCGAAGCTGGCAAGCGAGACCGATCCAAGATCGTCATATTTGTAGACGGCGTACCCGGCACCAATCGAGTACCCCATGAGATCGCCGCCCTGGTCCGTATAAGTGCCTTGGATTGCAAACGATTGGTAGGTCACCGGATCGAGAAGCTCGCCAAGATCGTCCTCTCGGCC
>JABIRP010000232.1 GCA_018699735.1 Rhodospirillaceae bacterium
CAACACCAGCAAAAGCCAGACCCGAGCCGAGTTTAGCTGGGAGGACCCGCTCCTGCTTGAGGACGAACTGACCGAAGACGAGCGGATGGTCCGTGACGCGGCACATGATTATTGCCAAGAAAAACTCCAACCCCGTGTCCTGAACGCCTTTCGCAACGAGCAGTTCGACCGCGAAATCATGAACGAGATGGGCGAACTTGGCTTTCTCGGCCCAACCATCGACGGTTACGGCTGCGCCGGTGTCAATCACGTCTGCTACGGCTTGGTATCGCGCGAGGTCGAGCGGGTCGATAGCGGGTATCGATCGGCCATGAGCGTGCAATCGAGCCTGGTCATGCACCCCATCCACGCCTACGGCTCGGAAGAACAACGCCAGAAATACCTGCCGAAGCTCGCGACCGGGGAATGGGTTGGCTGCTTCGGTTTGACAGAGCCGGACCACGGCTCTGACCCCGGCGGCATGCGCACTCGCGCCAAGAAGGTCGATGGCGGCTACCAGCTCAGTGGCGCCAAAATGTGGATCACTAACGCGCCCATCGCGGATGTATTCGTCGTCTGGGGCAAAACCGAAGATGGTGTCATCCGAGGCTTCATCCTGGAAAAAGGCTGGAAAGGCCTTTCGGCACCGAAAATCGAGGGCAAGGTGTCCCTTCGCGCCTCGGTTACCGGCGAGATTGTGATGGATGAGGTTTTCGTACCAGAAGAGAACCTGCTGCCGAATGTTTCCGGCCTCAAAGGACCGTTCGGCTGTCTGAATAAGGCGCGGTATGGCATTTCCTGGGGTGCCTTGGGAGCAGCCGAGTTTTGCTGGCACGCCGCGCGGCAATACACCCTCGACCGCAAACAGTTCGGCCGCCCGCTCGCGGCCAATCAGCTGATCCAGAAGAAGCTGGCAGACATGCAAACAGAGATTACGCTTGGCATACATTCCTGCCTGCGCCTCGGACGTCTGATGGATGAAGGCCGGGCCGCACCGGAAGCAATCTCACTGGCGAAACGCAATTCCTGCGGCAAGTCGCTCGACATCGCGCGATTGGCCCGCGACATGCACGGCGGCAACGGGATCTCCGACGAGTTCCATGTCATCCGACACATGGTCAACTTGGAAACGGTCAATACTTACGAGGGCACGCACGACGTTCACGCCCTCATTCTGGGTCGCGCCCAGACCGGGATACAGGCGTTTACCGGGGGGTAACCACAGCAGACGCCGCCACACGTCTAACACTCGTCATCGTCAACCTCACCGCTCCCCGGAAGTTGCGAAGCAGCTATCCGGGGTCTCGCCGGGATAACGTGATTCCGTTTGTTAGAGATCCCGGCTCTCAGCGCTGCTTGGCCGGGAAGCGGCGGATTATATGAGCTAAAGCTCAATCGGGCAGCGTCGTACTTGGCCAATGCTGCCGAAGTTGTGGTTCCCATCCGAGTGGACAAATTCTTTCCCAGATGACTACGTAAACCTCGGCGGCCGCGGAAACCCTGTCGGCGGCAATCGGCCAGCACTGGCGCGTTTGCCGCGCCAAGCCATGAGGTCGGTCTCGGTGCGGGTGCGCCCGCCCTGAAGTTGCCAGCTGAGGCCATCCTCCAGTCGGAACACTTTTACGTCCGCCATGGCACCATCCTTATAACGCTGCAGAAT
Organism: Rhodospirillaceae bacterium; assembly: GCA_018699735.1. Lineage (GTDB taxonomy): Bacteria > Pseudomonadota > Alphaproteobacteria > Thalassobaculales > Thalassobaculaceae > JABIRP01. The sequence continues at coordinate 1,640 of JABIRP010000232.1, forward strand.
GACGCCCTTGCCACGGGTCATCTCGGGCATCTCATCGAGCGCGAACACCAGAAGTTTGCGATTGGAGCCCACGATCGCGACCGTGTCATCATCGTCCGCGACCACGGCGCAGATCGCAGCCCGCGCCTTCCCGGTGACGTTCAGGATCTGCTTGCCGTTTTTGGTTTGCGCGATCACGTCCTCGGCCTTGACGACGAAACCTCGTCCTTCAGTCGAAGCAACGAGCAACCGGTCGCCCTGACGGTAGCGCAAGAGCGTGATCACATCGTCCCCATTGGCGAGATCGATCATCAAGCGCAATGGCTCCCCGTGGCCGCGCCCGCCTGGGAGCTTGTCAGCGCCGATCGTATAAACCCGGCCATCGGTGGCGAAAGCCAGAAGCTTGTCCGTGGTCTCGGCATGCAGCACGAATTTCTCGCCATCGCCCTCTTTGTACTTGATCTCTTGGTCCGGGCCGACATGACCGCGCATAGTGCGTATCCAACCCTTATCGGAGAGCACCACCGTGATCGGTTCGCGGTCGACCATGGCCTCAAGCGGGATCACGACGTCCGATGGCGGCTCACCTATCTCGGTGCGTCGCCGGCCTAGCTCACTAGACTTGGAGAACTCACGCCGAATTTCAGATATTTCGGTCGCGATAACTTTCCAGCGCCGGTTCTCGTCACCGAGCAGTTCCTCCAAATCACCCTTCTCGGCTGTCAGTTCCTCGAGTTC
>JABIRP010000233.1 GCA_018699735.1 Rhodospirillaceae bacterium
AACCCCTCAGTTCGTCCCATGGGCGCTGATGTCAGACATACTGGCATGGCCGGCGGTGTCAATGTTGGTGGCTATCTGCCGAATTCTGGCGACAGCAAATGCGAAAGCATCTTTGTATTTGGATGACAGCCCCGGTGATCGGCGGCATGTCTCCGGGAATTCCGGGTAGATGCAGAGGTTTTCACTCCGACAATGGGCAGTTTCGAAAACCTCACACAATGCGGACGCGAGCCTGTTGCTGTAGGCGATAACAGGGGCGGACGATGGCGATGCCATCTGGTAACGGTTACCAGATAGGCCGAAAGGTCGAGCGCAACGGCACAGTCTACTCAGTGCACATCGCGCTATCTGCTAACGGTTATAAGATAGATCCCGATGTTCGCCGGCCGCGTCTGCGTCAGATGGCCGGATTTGGATGAACGAAGATCCGTGGTCCTTGCTCAAAACCATTATGAGTATGAGCGGGACGCAATTTGCTGATGGGCGATGCGAGCGGACAATCCAGGACACCTTCACGCGTGCGCGCGCGCGAGACGGCGGGAATCGGACACCAGGAACACCGGGAACACCGCAAATAGGTGGGTCCGTGTGTGCAGTGGACCATCTCAGCTGGACCAAATCACGCCGAAGTTCGCCGCGTTGGCCCCTATATGGACCCTAAATGAAAACAAGGAGTCGGGCATTACAGCCTAACTCCTTGTTTTTATTGGCTCCCGGGGAGGGATTCGAACCCCCGGCCAAGCGGTTAACAGCCGCTTGCTCTACCGCTGAGCTACCCGGGATCAGGCGGTCGTCGCCTCGGCGACGGCCCTGATATAACAGTGCCGACCAAACGGTGCAAACCTCTTTTCCCATGCGTTATAGACACATGCGGGATGGGGTTGCGCGATGGAGGCCCGGGCCGGAATCGAACCGACGTACAAGGATTTGCAGTCCTCTGCATAGCCACTCTGCCACCGGGCCAACGGCGCGGAATTCCTTAGCTTTCTAAGGATTTACGGTCAAGGGAGTTTTCCCCAATTTCGAATGTTTTCCACTTTTTGCGGCGCCAGAGTTTTGCACTGCCAAATCCTTGTGCAAGTATCAAACATCGCCGTTATCCCATACATCCGACTGTTTTGAGGAAGCCGAACCATGAAGATCAAGTCCGTCGAGGCCCGATGGCTGCATGTCCCGATCCCCAAGGAGCGGCAACACCGCAGTGATTTCGGCGTGCATTCCTCTTTTGATACAGCTCTGGTCAAGGTCGAAACTGATACCGGGCTCGTGGGATGGGGCGAGGCCAAGGCCGCCGTTGGCGGCAGCGGTACCTACTCATCGCTCGCGAGCATCATCAACCGCGATCTGGCCCCGGTGGTAATCGGCCAAGACCCGCGAAATCCAGCTCGACTTTGGGAGATGATGTACAACCGCTCGCGTGCCCACTACGCACTGGCGCGCGGCCATACTTTCCCCGATCTGGGGCGACGCGGTCTCAGTGTATCCGGCATCAGCGGCATCGATATCGCGCTCTGGGACATATTGGGCAAACATTTGGGCGTACCGGTTTGGCAATTGCTCGGCGGCATGACCCATGACTGGCTGCCGGCTTACGCCTCCGGCGGCTGGGCCGATACGGACGGCATCGGTGCACAGCTTCAAGGCTATATCGACCAAGGCGCCTTCAAGGCGGTGAAGATGCGGGTCGGCGTAATGGACGAGACGATCAACAATTCGGTCTCCCGCACCCGGGCTGCTCGAGAGGCGCTGGGCCCGGATGTCGGTATCATGGTTGATGCCCATGGCACCTTCACGGCACGAGATGCGATGCGGTTTGCGCGCAAAGTCACCGACTGCGACCTGGAGTGGTTCGAGGAACCGATCTCGGCTGATGACCTGGAAGGACAGGCCGAGTTGCGCCGCCAGACCGATATCCCGATCGCGGCCGGCGAGAGCCTGATGACCCGGTTCGATTTCCGCGACGCGCTCGCCGCACGCTCGGTCGACATTCTGCAACCGGACCCGGCGATTTGTGGCGGCATCACCGAAACCCAGCGCATAGCCGATTTGGCCGCGACCCATCAAGTACGGGTAGCACCGCATCTCTGGGGTGGTGCGATCATGTTCGCCGCCGGGTTCCATATCTGCGTTGCCTCGCCAGCGGCCCATATTCTGGAATACTCGCTTGGCCACAACCCGATGCAGCACGACTTGGCCGCCGAGATGTTTCCAATCGTCGATGGCGGCATGGCAGCGCCAGAGGCGCCGGGGCTAGGGATTGATATCAACGAGGATTTTGTACGTCAGACGACCCGGGATTAGAATGATCGTTCCTTAATGCGCATTCGGTGCAGCTACGAGCTTAATTCTCTAGATAGCCGCTCCCCGGCCGAACATCGCAAGAGCCGGGGCCTCGAGGGGAGCTCTCTCCGGAACGAGATCCCGGTGTTGTCTTCGCCAAACCGGGACGCAGTAATTAAGTGCGATAATATCTCTCGTGTCCGGGCCACTTACTCGAACCGATAATACGGCAATCGGCCAAGACACTTGCTGATCGCGGTGCGCTCTTTGTTCAAGTTGGCGATGTAGGCGCGCCAGAAGAATTTGTCCTTATTGATCTTTCTGCCGCCAACCACGTTTCCGTCGGTTACCGACGGAAACGGATTGCGCCCGGCGTTGATCCGCCTGGCTATGGTCAATTTTTCAACCAGGAGCTTGCTCAGATCACGGCGGGTGTTGGTCAGAATGCGTTCCTTGTGCAGCAGTTTGTACACACCGTCATACCACGCCAACTCACAGGTCAGAGGATCCAGAGAGACGCTTCCGATGCCCACAATGAACTTGACGATCAAACCAAACACCACAACCGAGGCAATGATCATTTGCCCCTTCAATCCGAAAAGCTTTCGGTATGGAAATTCAAGAATGCGGTCGATCAGTTCCGGCTCGCGTACGTCACGCCCGCGCCTCCGACCCTTGCGATCAGGTTCCGGCGGTGGTTCGCGGGTCGGTCTTCTAGCCAAGCCGAATACTCCTTCTTCTATGGTCTCACGTGAAAACCAGGGTAAGCTTTCCGATCGAACGTCGTATATCGCCCGATGTGTTGGAGAGTAACATGATCGACCGTATTCCCGTCATTGACCTAAATCGGTTCGAGACCGGAGATCCCACGGAAACGAAACAGGCCGCCCAACAACTCGACCAGGCCTGCCGTGAGATCGGCTTCCTGGTTATCACCAATCACGGTGTTGAGGCATCGGTCCAACAGGCGCTGTATGACGCTGGGCACGCTTTCTTCGATATGGAACTCGACCACAAGATGACCATCCGCCGACCGCGCGATGATCAGAATCGGGGCTACATCCCCTATGGCGAGGAAACGCTGGCCCGCATGCATGGCGGCGATACCCCGCCCGACTACAAAGAGGTTTTCGCGATCGGCCCCTACGATCGTCCGGATGACGATTATCACTCGCAAGACCGTTCCTATCCGAATTTCGCGCCGAACCTCTGGCCATCTGGGCCGGCGACGCTGGAACCAGCGATGAAGCGCTATTTCGATGACATCGACGGACTCTCCCGGCGCATGGCAGGTTACTTTGCGCTGGCGCTCGACCTGCCGGTCGACTGGTTCGCTGACAAACTCGACAAACACGCGAGCCAGCTTCGCCTGCTGCACTATCCGGCACCGACAGGGGAATTGGAGGCGGGGCAACTGCGCTGCGGCGCCCACACCGACCTCGGCATGATGACCATCCTGCGCAATGAGGCCGCGGCTGGCGGCTTGCAAGTCCGACCGCGGGGGGGCGACTGGATCGATGCACCCGCCATTGACGATACCTTCATCATCAATATCGGCGATCTGTTGATGCGTTGGTCCAACGACCGTTGGGTGTCAACACCGCACCGCGTCGCCGTACCGGAGGCCGAGGCTCGCGCGCGCTCCCGGCGTATGTCGATCGGCTTCTTCACGCGCCCGAACTACGACGCCCCGATCAGCTGCATTCCAACCTGCACTGACGCCAAGCATCCAGCCAAGTACGAGACGACAACGGTGAAGGAATACAACGACGCCCGCTTCGCGCGTGGTGCCGGTGCCCAAGAGGCCGCTTGATATGGTTTCAGATCTCCAACGCAAAGGTGAGGCCTTCAAGGCTCTACACGATCGCGATGGCATTTTCGTCATGGCCAATCCTTGGGACCGAGGCAGCGCGCTGTTGCTTGAGGCCGCCGGGTTCGAGGCGCTCGCGACCACCAGTGCCGGCTCAAACTACGCCAACGGCACCACCGACTGGGACTACCATATCCCGCGCGAGGAAATGATCCGGCAGTTCGGAGATATCGCGCAGTGTGTCGATGTTCCAATGAACGGCGACCTCGAGAATGGATACGGAGACAGCCCCGAAGACGTGGCCGAGACGATCCGCCAATCAATCGCAGCCGGCATGGTTGGCGGCGGTATCGAGGATTACACCGGCGACGCCGCGAACCCACTTTACGACCTTGGTCTGGCGACAGAACGCATCGCCGCCGCGCGCGAAGCGGCAGACGCGTCCGGCATCCCCTTTGTGCTGACCGGCCGAGCGGAGTGCTATCTTGCTGGTGTCGACAACGCCTTCGAGAAGTCAGTCGAACGCTTGAATGCCTACAGAGAGGCCGGCGCCGACGTGCTTTACGCCCCAGGCCCGCAATCGCTTGAGGAGATATCGGCCTTGGTCCGGGAAGTTGACGGCCCGATGAATTTTGTCATCGGTAGACGTGACACAACGCTGACAGTCGCCGAATTGGACGAGGCCGGTGTCAAGCGCATCAGCATCGGCGGCGCTCTATTCCGGGCCTGTTATGGATATCTCCATGACGCGGGGGTCGAGCTCCTGCAACAGGGCACGTTCGATTGGACTAAGTCCGTGATTGACGGGAAAATTCTGAACAGCGTGCTCTTGAGACTGCGCTAAACGATCCAGCTTGTATCGAATGCCGAAACCGCTACCCCCGATATCTCCACTGATCCAGTACTGTAAGTGATCAATGCATTGCCCGACGTAGACGTCGAGATCGTGTAGGTGGCATCTGGCAGATCAACGAGGTCGCCCGCAGCACCGCTGAAGTCCATGATGATGTCATTGCCCTGCCCTTCAGCCGAGCCGAAGTGGAACGTGTCGGAGCCGGCCTCGCCATAGAGCGTGTCGTTGTCGCGGTTGCCGTAGATGTCGTCGTTACCAGCCCCGCCGTAAACCGTATCGTCGTTCTGGCCGCCATAGACCGAGTCATTTCCGCCTTCGCCGTAGCACACATCGTCGCCGTAATTCCCAACCACCAGGTCGTTACCTTCGCCGCCGTAGAGATACTCGACCCCCTCCTGCTGGCGCAGATTACCATAGGCGTCCAAGGTCGCGGTTCCGGCGTTCTGGCCACCCCAGAGTTCGTCGTCGCCGGCACCGCCAACGATCAGGTCGAGTTCGTGATTGCCAAAAATCGTGTCGTTGCCGGCATCTCCGTACAGGCTGTCGTTGGCCAGGGCGCCGGATATCACATCATTGCCATCTGCTCCGCTGATGACGTCACCGGCGGAACTGCCGGTCACCCAATCGGCGCTGGTCGAGGTGGAAGCGGTAATTGAAATGGTCGAGATTGCTGGCAGCATCGTTGTGCCGAAATAGCCGGTGACACTCACCGTGCCACTGCTCCCACCTGCGCTAACAATGTCAAATGCACCATCGTTGTTCAAATCCGCAAGAAAGCTCGAGTACCCTTCCGGCCCACCCTGACTTACCAAACTGCTTGTGTAATCGCTTTGAGAAAACCGCCCGGCCCCGTCATTGATGTAAAACAGTGGAGCATTTGACGAGATCAAGGTCGGGGAGGAAATAAAGATATCGAGGTTGCCATCTCCAGTAACATCGAACATGACGCTGCGGTTGCTTTGATTGTTCGAGCCTTCGGGAGAAGTATCGATTGTCGATGCCTGGTCCGGAATGCGGTCTGCGGTAACGTCGATAAACCCGCTTCCAGTACCCTGCAGAACCTGGATATAGCGACCATCGCTTTGGGTCTTGATTTCGTGCACCAAAACAAGGTCGAGGATCCCATCGCCATTCAAATCAGGTGTTTCGATCGACGAAACTCTCGTCCTGCCGGCCCCCATGCTCACTTGCGGCAACTCCACCGCGTCTGCCGCGGTAAAATTCCCCACCCCGTCATTGAAAATGACCAAACTGTCGAGATCGTCGTAGTTGAGCGTGGTGGCCTCGAAGACGAAATTCTCCGACCTCAACTGACCCAAAACCAAGTCAGCCGCGCCATCTCCGTTCATATCGACGATCTTGCTTAAAGCATATCGGTATGAGGCGCTCTCGGTAGAATTGATCGCCTGAGTGTCAAGTATGAACGCGCTATCAAGGCGCGTCTCATCCTTGGTGAAGTTCCCAGCACCATCGTTTATTAAGAAATACGGCGTTTGCGACGGATTGCTGCCGCCGCTTTCGACATAAATATCCAAATCCCCATCGCCATCAATGTCGCCGGCGCTCGAAGACTTTAGATGGATAGCATCGCTGCCAACTTGCCTGGATGTGAACGTTCCTAAACCACTGCCGATCAAGAGATACGCATTTTCGCCGACAAATCCTCCGTCGATCTGGGTTCCCTCGCCCGCGTCGAAGGCTACGATGTCCGTCACCCCGTCACCCGTGAAATCACCGGCCTGGAAGATCGGGTTGTACATACTTGGTAGATCCGAAGGCAGTGCACTCGACGACGTCGTCATCGTGCCGCTGCCATCGTTGATCAGAACCGAGATGCTGGAGGCTTGCGAGGGGCTGTTGTAATCGATGAGCCCCGCGATAATGTCGGTGGCCCCGTCGGAATTCACATCAACGAATTCCAGAACGCTATTGGCAAATGACGTGTTTGCAGAGCTATAGCTACCGATAGTTTTGGATGAATATAAAGCCACGTTGCCCCTTTCGGGCGACCGTCTGTAGGCAAAACCCTAGTCTCACCAAACCTCGTCCAGGAAATTTAACCAATTCAGCCCCATCACCCTCTCGATGCGCGTAGCGGTCCAGTTGCGGGCTTCCATCGCTGGGATGAAATTTCCGAAATCGCGCAACCGCTCCAAGCCTTGAACCGGCGGCGGGACTTTTTCATAGGGCGGGTAAAGTTGCCGGCCGACCCCGTGATCGCGACCAAGATAATCGAAGAATGCCTTGTCCTGACCCTGCACCCAATCGGTACCGATCCCGACCCGCTCCTCTCCAACCAGATCGATAACGTACTCCATGGCGGCGGCGCAGTCGTCAAGGGTACTGTCGGCGCCCTTTGGCAGGAACGGCGTATAGCTGGCAAAGCCGACGAAGCCGTCTCGCGCGGCGATTTCACGCAATTGGTCATCGGTTTTGTTGCGGGGATGCGCCTTCAGAGTTGGGCAGCAATGGGTGTAAGCGACCGGGCGTTCAGAGGCGGCAATGGTCTCGGCACTGGTCACCGGGCCGACATGGGAGAGATCGATCAGGATACCGAGCCGGTTCATCTCGGCCACCATTTCGCGTCCGAAATCGCTGAGGCCAGCGTCCCGTGTCTCGTGACAGCCGCTTCCCGTCAGATTTCGGGTGTTGTAGGTCAACTGCATCACCCTGACGCCGAGCTCATAAAACAGTGCCAGGTTTGAGACATCATTCTCGATCGGGCTGGTGTTTTGCCAACCAAGGATGATGCCCGTTCGGTCAATTTCAGCGGCTCGGCGAATGTCTGCGGTGGTGTTTACCTGCAGGATCAGATCTGCGTTCTCCCGGAACATCTGCTTCCAGGCAGCGAGGTTGGCCATGCCACCGCGAAAATCCTCCCAAATCGCGCAGGTGCAGTTTGCCGCTGTCACCCCGCCGGCACGCATGTCCTCGAACAACTCACGGCTCCAGCGTGAAATTACGAGGCCGTCGATGTGAATTTTTTGATCGGTCATGTCGCGTAATCCGGTTCTTTCTCGTCAACCAGGCGACGCATCCCGGCAAAGTGCTCGATATTGCGGCCGACGCGCGCCAAACGATTGATCTCGGTCGCCACATCATCCGGGATCAATTGCATTTCGCCGCCGCCTGCCGTGGCTAGCAGCTGGTACATGCACGCCCGCTCAAGCTGATACAGGTCGAGGTAAGCCCGGGCCACGCTCGGGCCCGCGATCAGGGCGCCATGGTTACGCAACATCAGGATGCGCTTGTCGCCGAGGGTCTCAGCCATGCGCTCGCCCTCGTCCTCACCGCTCAACACCCCGTCATAGACCTCGTAATAGGCAACGTCGCCATGGAAAGAAGCCGATTGCTGCGAGCTGCGAGTTTCCAGTCGCACATCCTTGCGGATCGACATGGCGGTGATGTAGGGCGAGTGCACATGGATGACGCATTTCGCATCTTCGCGGGCCTTGTGAACCGGATAATGAATGATCCATCCGGCCCGGATCGGCGGCGCCTCACCCGCCAGCATTTCACCCGACGCGTTCATCAGCGCCAGAGAGCTGGCCCGCACCTGGGCCCAATGGGTGTGCCCAGGTGTAATCAGGAAACAATCCGGGTCATCCGGCGAGACCAGGCTCAGATGGTTCCACACACCTTCGTTAAGGCCGTGCATTACCGCCAATCGGTGGGCCGCCGCCAAATCGAGCCGCGCCTCCCATTCAGCCGTGTTCCGCTTCATGCATGTCTCTCCTCAGACGGTGGGCTCCCAAAGCCCCGCAACAGGATACGCTTCACCCGCTCCCGGCCAAGGCGGCAGGGTGACGGCGATAACAGTGAGTGGTCCGCCGCTATCGGACCGGAATTGAAAATGCGCGCCGGTTGGTATTGTCAGCGCCACACCTGCCCGCAAGTCAACGATATCCTCTTCATCGCCCATCCGCCGCCACATGCGCCCGATGCCCGAGGTCACGAACCACATCTCTTCGATCGTACGGTGTCCGACCGCACGCGCCACAGCCCCCTCGTCGAGAGCGAATTGCGCCATACCACCGCCCCGCGTCTCGGCCAGCAAACGTACGTCCGAACCATCCGGTGCCTTGACGACGGTGGCGTCATCAATATGGATTGTATGCAAACTGTGATTACTCATCGCCCCCACCAATTCGTTCAGCTTCCCATGCCCGAAGCCTCGCCCGCAAGCTTCCACTATCCAGTACCGGCTCGATCGCGTTACGATCGGCTCAATTATCCGAAGGAGAGGTGATATGGAGAGCAAACTGGAAGTCCGCCACCTAACGGAGCGCGTTGGAGCGGAGATTTCTGGCGTCGATCTCGCCCGTCTCTCGGATGAGGATTTTGCCACAATCCGGGCTACATTCGAGACTAGGCACGGTTTGTTATTCCGTGGCCTGGATCTCACGGACGATGGCCTGGTCGCTTTTTCTCGCCGTTTCGGCGCCCTCGATCATGCGCCACTCATGGAAACCGGCCGGACCGCGGTCGACGGTTATCCCGAGATCTACATCGTCTCCAACGTTAAAGACGACCAAGGCCGGGCGATCGGTAGCCTCGGCTCTGGTGAGGCTGTGTGGCATACAGACATGTCGTATCTTGAGAACCCGCCATACGCCTCGGCCCTCTATGCCCTGGAAATACCGCCAAATGGCGGCGCCACCTCGCTTTGCGGCATGGCGGCGGCGTATCAGGCCCTACCTGAGCCGATTCAAGCCCGCCTCAAGGAATTGCGTATCAAACACGACGGCACCTACAATTCCGGTGGCTATGTTCGGCAGGGGGTCAGCGAAGCCGACAATCCGGTCGACGCGGTCGGAACCTTCCATCCGAGTGTGCTCTCGCATCCGGCGACGGGTGAACCGATGCTCTATCTCGGCCGTCGCCGAAATGCGTATATTGAGGGCTTGAGCCTGGCAGACTCTGAGGCGCTGCTGGACGAGATCTGGTCCTACGCAGCCTTGCCTGAGAACACCTATGTTCACGAGTGGCAGATTGGCGATCTGCTGATGTGGGACAACCGCGCGACAATGCACCGGCGGGACCCGTTCGATGCAAGCGAACGTCGGCTCCTGAAGCGCACCCAAATGCAAAGCATCACAGCGCCTGATGGCAGCAACTAAAAACTCGCTTAAATCTTGGCCCCGAAGAAGTGGTGATGCCCCATAAGAATCCCCACCGATTGCCCGCCGTAACGGAGTGGTAGAAGCATGCGCTGAGTGGCAACGTACTCACGGTTCGGGTAAAACAGATTAAACCGCGTCAAATTCGCTTCTCCGCGTTGGACCACTTCCTCGTGCTGTCGGGCAAGTTCAATGCCTCGTTCACCGGGCCAACCTTCGGCCAAGGTCTTGCCCGTGGCATCCATCCCAACCACGGTGACCAGTTCCGTGCCGAATAATCGATTGCGAAAGCCATCGGCACCACCGGACCCCAGTACATCCATAAGATATACATTGCTCATATGGAGCGCGATATCCAAGGGGTCTATCGCAGCCCGGTCCGGCAGAAGGTCGCCATCAAAATGCGCGCGCCAATAATGATAGACTTCCTCATTCGACGTGCCGGTCAACCAGTCGTGGAATTGGCCCTCGTTAGTTTCCCAAACCGTTTCGACTGGATTTCCTTGCATTTTCACCGCACCTGACAAGCCGTCACAAATAAACCAGATTAGTTTTTCCATATTAAAACTTGAAATGAGTAGATGAACCAAGAAATTGAGCGTGTCAAATATCCAAATAATTGTAGGAACAGCCAAATATTCCAAAACCTACGCGCCCGTTTCATCTCATCAGCGCAGTAGAATACCGCCTTGGCGACACGCTCGGGCACCACGTAGGCCTTGATTAGGATTTTTGGAGCCTTGGTGATAGATCTCGCCACCCGGATAATGGGTCTCGGCGCGCTCTATGTCTCTAAATCACATAACGACCAGCAATTGCCTAAAGTAATTCTGGGTCAAACCCAGATTATTGAGATTAAATGTCAGGTATGTTGCCGGATAAAACACCCCACCAAGACTTAGAAGTAGTAAAAACAGTTCTTGACGAAACCTCGGGAAAATTTTAACAATTTCAGTGCTTTTAGCTCGGAGAGGCTAACGGGTGGGCTGGCTCGCCTTAGAGCTTTCCAGACGTCCTTCCCCGAAACACTAAGGCAAGACAAGCGATCGCGAGCTAAGAAAATCGCGATTCGTGAGGTAAGTAAGCGCAGTCACTAGGGGATTAAGAGATATGGCTACCGGCACCGTTAAGTGGTTCAACGCGACCAAGGGTTATGGCTTCATTCAGCCTGACGATGGTGGAAGTGACATCTTCGTTCACATCACCGCAGTCGAGGCTGCAGGTCTCAAAGGCTTGGCCGAGGGACAGGCGATTGAGTATGAATTGGTCGAGAACCGTGGTCGGATGGCAGCAGGCGATCTGAAAGCCCGCTAAACAGTCCACATCGAGTTCGTCTCGAAAGACTTTTGCTTGATAGTTAGAGTCAGGCCGCGTTGCCGGTCGGTTAAATTCGAGCAATGGATAAGGCCCGTAGCGCGCGCTTCGGGCCTTTTTCGTTTAGGCCGTTCTTTCGTTCAAGATAGAATTTTGCGCCATTGCCCATTTTGCCCCGTCTTGCTAAAGGGAAGGTCGGAGCGCGGGTGTAGTTCAATGGTAGAACGACAGCCTTCCAAGCTGTACACGTGGGTTCGATTCCCATCACCCGCTCCATTCACCTCAAAACTAATTGGAATGAGCCATATTCCGAACTCCACGACCTCGCGTCTGAATGAGGTTGACTGCTGGACTTTTTCTGTGGGTTTGCAAAACCCAACATGAATGTGGAATATAGTCCTTTCATTGAACCTGGATCAGAATTCGATGGCACAACGGACCCAGTATTCCCGAGCCGACAACCACTTCGCCATATCTATAAGGCGAATTGTTGTGTCGGTCCTGACCATCGCACTATGTTGGATGGGGGTACTAAATTCAGCCAGCGCGCACAGTATTCCCGCCGACCTCCCGCCCCCAGTCATTAGCGTTCCACACGATCACTCGAACTGCATTAGTTCGGCTTTGGGCCTCTGCCTCGAGACCAACGACTTGATTATCGTTGGAGCATCGAGCGCGGCCGCGATCGCTGTCGGGGCGAGCTTCGGCGATACTTTGGGGCTGGCGGGTGGCAGTGGCCTCTTATTGGCACTTTATGTGGCGCATATCCCGGCTGAAGCTCTATTGTTCGGGTCCGCAGGTGTCGCAGTTTGGAAGTCACTATCTTGGATTTGGGGTGGTGATACCAATCCGCAAACGCCTAGCCGATCACCAAAGACCTAAAGCGCTAACCCTTCCGAGGCTTGGCCGCGTCACGCCGGCGAACCACGTAGCGTTGCTCACCATCCATCACCAATATGCCATCCTGATTGTGAACCGTTGAGCGTACCACGACGACACCGGTCGAACGTTGCGGCGTCAACTCTACGATCTCAAGAGCCGGATAGACCGTGTCACCAGCGTACACCGGGGCCAAGAACTGCGAAGACTGCGAGACGAACGCGACGAGGGCATCGCCAATCACATGCGGGAAAACCCCGGCCCCAGCAGCCGTCTGGATGAGCACCTGAAACCCGTGCGCCAGCAGATCGCGATGACCGCGAGCACGGCAGTATTCGACGTCGTAGTGGATCGGGTGATTGTCGCCGGATGCGAGTTGGAAGGCCGCAAAATTAGCGTCACCCAGCGTCCGGGAGGCAATGTAGAAGCGCCGCCCAACCTCAAGGTCCTCGAAATAATGCGTCTCACAAAAGCGATGTTCTTCGGGTTTGAAGGTTTCGGTCATCCCTCCGCCTCCGTTACAACGCCTGCAGATATAAACTTCGCGACCTCGGCCCGGCCATATTCGAGCTCCGTCAAAACCTCGGCCGAATGCTCACCAATGCGCGGTACTGCCACCGAAAGTGCCTCGCGCGTCGGCAAGCGTGGCATGTGCAGGTCGCCAAGACCATCTTGCGCCATGGGCTCGGCAGCGCCTCGCGCCAAGACCTGAGGGTCCTCAAGCCAGTCGGAGAAATCATTGACCGCATTGGCCAACACATCGTTGTCGCGCAGCCGCTCAAGCCACTCGGCCCGATCCCTGGTGGCCACGGTGTCAGAAATCTCAGCCTTTAGCCCTTCCAAGTGCTCAGCCCGAGACGCGAAGGTGGCATAGCGCGGATCGGTCGCTAAATCATCGCGCTCTAGTGCATTACAAAGGCGCGTGTAGTGCTCCTCCTTTACCAGGGCAATCGCGATCCATCCGTCCTTGGCGCGGTAAGATCCGGCCGGCGCGTTAAGCGTCACCGGTTGGCCTGCCGACAATTGGTGCTCGATGATATTGGGGGCCAGGATATGCGACGCTGCCTGCATCAGATCCACATCCAGATGCCGGCCTGGTTCGCCCTTCTCTCGCCCATGCAGTTCGACCGCCATTGCCTGAAATGCAAATAATCCGGTCAAGGCATCGATAATCGTCGTGCCGAGACGATGCGGGACGCCATCTGCTCCTGGGTTTACGTGCATAAGGCCTGAAAACGCCTGCACCACGGTATCGGTCGTGGGACGGACCGACCCGGGGCCGTCCTGACCGAACCCGCTAACCGAGAGATAGACCAGCGCCGGATTAATCGCCAAGAGGTCGTCGTACCCGACCCCTAATCTGTCAGCGACGCCGGGGCGAAAACTTTGCAGAACGATATCACTACGCTTGGCGAGCCGGTAGACGATATCCAGGGCCCCTTCCCCTTTTAGATCAAGGGCGAGAGAACGCTTGCCTTGATTGTAGACCAGGGAATGTGATGAAAAATCGCCACGCTTGGCGCCGAGCCCACGCATCCAATCGCCACCAGGAGGTTCGACCTTGATGACATCGGCACCGTAATGCGCCAGCAACATGCCACAGTAAGGTGCTGCAATTCCTTGACTCAAATCGAGGACCCGCAATCCCGCGTAGGGCCGCCGTTCATTCATGACAACACCTCACCCATTGGCCGCGCCGGACGCGGTAATCTCAAACACATAAACCTGGCTGAGATGTGCGAAATCCTCATCCGCTCCGGGGAGTGCCACGAAACGCTCGCTCGTCCGAACATGACGCCAGCCGCCACGGTGCTCCAACGAGGCCATCTTTTCACCAAAAGATCCGCCGGGTAGGTGCTCATCCGTGATGGTCGCAACGAAATGCCCGCCGGGTCGAACAACGCGTACTATTTCCTCGAAACCCTCGGCCGGCGCGTGCCCGCCGGTAAACACACCGCACGACACCGCTCCGGCAAAATGATCATCCGGAAAATCAAGTCGTTCTCCGAGTGTCATGCGCCGTAGCTCACGGTAGGTATTGCGCGCTTCGGCCATGGCCAACATACCCTCCGACAGGTCTATGCCGACTAGATTCGCATACCCTGCGGGATGAAGCATGGCGCCAAGTAAACCGGTGCCGACCCCGGCGTCCAGAACCGCCTCGTCACCGCGGGGGATCTCTTGCCCCACCATCGCTGCCAACACTGAAGGGCTGAGATAGCCAATCCGGGTCAAATGTTCGTCATACGCTCCCGCCCATTCGTCATAGAGTTCCTTGAGGCGGGTGGTGTCGCCCTCGGCACTGTAAACTTCATCCAACCAACCCGACATATCTGCTCCTCATCAATCCAGGGCTGAGAGCATAGCATGCCCCCGGCACTGCCGGTCCACATATGCAGCCGAGATCGTAGGTCATGGCCGTTGACATGACTGGGCCCGACAGCCAAGGTCGGGGCCCTTTTGGCGCCCGCGCGGACGAACCATGGACACTAAACAACAGGCGCAACCAAACGCCGGACGAACGCCCGAGATGCTTGTCCGCCCTGCGGGTCCCGAGGATGCGGAGGCATTGGCTTGGTTGGCGCAGGAGTTACACGGGTATTACGGTCTGCCAACCCGCTATCAGCGCTCTTTTATGACGCAAGCCATCGCGGCTGGCGCTTTCGCCGAGAACTCCGGGTTGGAAATATTGCTGGCGGAATCTGGCGACACTGTTCTGGGTTTCCTGGCCTTCAGCGAGATCTTCGCTCTCGCCAGCTGTCAAAAAAGTATCTTTATTCAAGACCTGTTCGTCACTCGGAAAACCCGAGGTTCCGGGGTCGGATACGGCCTGATGCGCGCCCTGTTCGAGCGCGCGCGTGAGCGAGGCATAGGTCAAATCGATTGGACCGCCGATCCTTGGAATGACGATGCGCGCGCGTTCTATGACCGACTTGGCCCGCTTTTGAGCAGTGAGAAAATCCTTTACCGATTGAACGGCGACCGATTGAGCTTACTTCTAAAGTCGTAACAGGCGATCCACCGCGACGTGCGAACACCGTCATGCGCGATTGGCGATGGATCGTCTTCCGGTGCAACGCTAATCTCACGTCTCACGTCGCAGGCAAGGTTATTGAGGTTCGGTCATGAACGTACGCAATGGCTTCATCAACACGATCGGAAACACGCCGCTCATCAAGCTGAAGGCAGCCTCCGAGGCGACCGGCTGCAGCATCCTTGGCAAGGCAGAGTTCTTGAATCCCGGCGGCTCCGTCAAGGACCGGGCGGCGCTGGCGATGGTGCGCGATGCTGAGAAACGGGGTGCCCTGCGCCCGGGCGGCGTCATTGTTGAGGGGACAGCCGGCAACACGGGAATTGGCCTAGCCTTGGTCGGCAATGCGCTCGGCTACCGTACCATCATCGTCATTCCAGAAACCCAGACGGATGAAAAGAAGAGCATGTTGCGTATGTGCGGTGCCGATCTGCGTGAGGTTCCGGCTCTGCCCTACCGCGATCCAAACAACTATGTGAAATACTCCGGCCGGCTCGCCGCGGAGATCAATGCAAGCGAGCCAAACGGGGCCATATGGGCCAATCAGTTCGACAATATTGCCAATCGCCAAGGCCACTATGAAACTACGGGCCCGGAGATCTGGGATCAAACAGACGGCCGGGTCGATGGCTTTATATGCGCCGTTGGATCCGGCGGGTCATTGGCGGGGGTCGCCATGGCGTTGCGGGAGCGCAGCCCGGACATGGTCATCGGCATCGCGGACCCAATGGGCGCCGGCCTGTTCAACTATTATGCTCACGGCGAATTAAAGGCAGAGGGCAGTTCGATCACCGAAGGCATCGGCCAAGGTCGCATTACCGCCAATTTGGAAGGTCTGAAGATTGACGAGCCATTCCAGATTTCCGACGAAGAAGCCTTGCCCATTGTCTTCGATTTGCTGAAGCACGAAGGTCTTTGCCTCGGTAGTTCCTCCGGGATCAACGTGGCTGGTGCAATTCGACTGGCCAAAAAAATGGGCCCAGGCCATACCATCGTGACACTGCTTTGCGACAGCGGTCAAAGATATCAGTCAAAGCTCTTCAACCCGAACTTCCTCAAGGAAAAAGGCCTGCCCTATCCAGATTGGATAGAATAGGCCGACATTTAATCCGCCGATATTTAACCCACGGAGACCGAAATGAGTTACGCCAATCCCGATGCCCTGGTCTCGACCGAGTGGCTCAACGATCACCTTGAAGACGACGGTGTCGTGCTGGTTGATGGCAGTTTCCATCTGCCGACCGCTAACCGCGATGCCAATGCCGAGTTTTTGGAGAAACACATACCAGGCGCCCGCCGCTTCGACATCGACGACATTTGCGATCCGACGAGCGACTTGCCACATATGATCCCAACAGCCGAGATGTTCGCCGAAAAGGTCGGCGCTCTCGGGATTTCGAATGCAAGCAAAGTGGTCGTCTACGATGTTTATGGCATGCAGAGTGCCGCTCGGACTTGGTGGATGTTTCGGCTGTTCGGGCATGACAATGTCGCCATTCTGAACGGTGGCATGCCAAAATGGTTAGCCGATGGTCACTCTCTCGTTGGCGGCGCGGCTCAGGCATCTCCCGCTACCTTCAAAGCGACCTTGAACCCTGCGCTGGTGCGATCAATTGACGATGTGAGACGGGTCCTGGATGACGCGAGCGAACAGGTGGTAGACGTACGCTCAGCAGGCCGCTTTACCGCAGCAGAACCGGAGCCCCGCGCCGGTATGCGTTCGGGCCATATGCCTGGCGCATTGAACCTGCCTTTCAACGAGTTGCTTGAAAAAGCCGACAAGACACTTCTGCCGGCAGAGGCAATCCAGGCACGTATCGATAGTGCCGGCATCGACCTGGACAAGCCGGTCACCGCAAGTTGCGGGTCCGGTGTCACCGCCTGTGTCCTGGCCCTCGGCGCTTATCTGATCGGCAAGGATGATGTTGCTGTCTACGACGGGTCATGGAGCGAATGGGGCGGCCGTCCGGATACCCCTATCGTCACCGATTGAGCCCCCACAAGACAGAGATTGGCGCATGACAGAGATTGGCGCATGACAGAGCCGTTCATCCGCGCGATCGAGGATCGGGATATTGAGGCCGTGGTTCAGCTTTGGCACGACTGCGGCCTGACCCGACCGTATAACGACCCCTATAAGGACATCTCGCTTTGCCGATCCAGTGGTCACGGCGAGATCCTGGTGTTGGAAGAGGCTGGCGCGATTGTCGCCACGGCAATGGTCGGCCATGACGGGCATCGGGGCTGGGTTTACTATCTCGCCGTCTCGCAAGACCGCCAATCGGGCGGCGTCGGTCGAATGATCATGACATCTGTCGAGGTCTGGCTGGCCGAACGGGGCGTGGCGAAGCTCATGCTCATGATCCGCACCGACAATCTGGCGGTACGGGACTTCTATCTCCGTCTCGGGTACGAGATTGAGGAGCGAGCTATCCTCTCAAAGTGGCTAGAAGAACCCGCGAGCGACACCGCACCAATGGTCCATTCGACGATCATCCATCTCGCCATGGACGCACCGCCGACGTCACCAACCCCACATCCGCCAGCGGGCCTGAAAACCTCACTGATCCGAGCGGTGCAGCCGACCGTTTCGTTCTACCGCTGGCTTTACGACACGGTCGGGGCCGGTTGGACCTGGACTGACCGGCGTGCAATGAGCGACTCAGATTTGCACGCTGCTATTATCTCGAATTCTACCGAGATCTACGTGGTCTACGTCGACGGCGTTCCGGCCGGGTTCGGCGAGGTGGTGCGCTACAAAGACATCAACGAGGCTGAGTTGATGTACTTCGGACTGGTGCCGGAATACATCGGACGCGGGCTTGGCACATATTTCATCCGCGCCATGATCGACATTGCCTGGAGCGGTGAGCCAAAGCGGATAACGGTCCACACCTGCGACCTTGATCACCCCCGCGCACTGGCCAACTATCAGCGTGCCGGGTTCGTAGCGATCTCGCGGGAAGTCGAGCTTGTGCCCGACCCAAGACGGGTCGGTCTACCGATGCCTCCGGCTCCCGAGGATCGTGACTATCCCTCGGTCGTGCATTTGCCGGTTCGCGGGGAATAGCGGGGACCCACCTTTTCCCCATCGTCATTCCCGCGTAGGCGGGAATCCAGACCGGAGTCGAACAAAAACTGGATCCCCGCCTACGCGGGGATGACGATCAGTATTCCACCGGGAGGATCGAGTCTGCTGGCCCAGCAATTGCCTGCAAATACTTTAGGGAATCACGCCGCGCTCTCGATATTCACCCAGGATTCGTACAATCATTTCCTCGGTATCCACCATCTCGTGAAAGCCGTGTCGGTGGAGCTTGATGGTCGAACTCATATCGTGCCAGCCCGCCGACCATTGAAAATCGCCATAGGCCCAAGTCGCGACCTGATCAATCGCCAATGGCTGTAGGCCGGCGCGGGCCCGCATGGCATCCCAAACGACGTCCTTGCCGACCATAGTCCTGGCCAGTTCCTGCGTTCGCACCTCGCCGATCGGAACCGCGAAAAAATCAGCGACCAACGGCCACACATCCATCCAGCGGAAATAATCACCGTTTATGATATTGAACGCCTCATTAGCGGCTTCCGGCGCTGTCGCACACCAGACCATGGCCCGCGATAACAACCCGGCATCCGTGGTCTGGGAAATCGCCTCGAAGCAGGCTTCGGTGCCTGGAAAATCAAGCGGCCGGCCCTCTTCTCGGCAAAGCGCCCCGTAAGCCGCCAATACGCCCATGGAGTTGTGCGGGTAGCCAACCGAGAACCCGGAAAGTATATGCGGGCGTAACGATGACCAGGTCCATCCCAGGTCGCGGCTCATCGCATCGGCCTGCCGCTGCTCGGCCAAGTCCTGTTGTTCGTAGTAGAAATTCGGCGACGGTAATCGCGGATCATCTTCGCGTGCCGGCACCTTGTAGGCACCAAGGTGGCTACCGTACCATTTGGCCCCATGCATCAAATGAAGATGACTCAAACCAGAGCCGGCCGCAGCTTCTACCGGAACCAGCACGTTCTCAAGCATCGCCCGATTGCTCCGCGCCTCCGCCGCCAGGTCCGGCATGGAGTTCCGAGCCGCATAGAAGATATGGGTTACGTCACGAAGCTCTGAGAGAGCCGCCTTCGAAGACGCTTGGTCGGTAATATCGACCGAGATATGGCGATACCGATTGCTTTCCTCGCGCGCATTGGCGCGGGACAGACCGATGATCTCCCATCCTCCAATAGCGAGAAGGTGGTCGATCAAATTGCGGCCCGTAATGCCCGATGCACCGACGACAAGAGCGGTTCTGGTCATGTCAGGATCCATTGGATTTGATCGGGGTTAGTCGAATTCCATGCATCATCAGCGCCAATCCAAAAGCTGCGCCCCAAAACACTCCGGGGCGCGCGACAATTGCTTGTCGCGCGCCCCGGCACCGGGTCGATCCCGGCCCCCCCTAAACTGGGAATGTTAGTGTGCCAGGATTTGGCTCAAGAACAGTTGTGTCCGGTCGGATTTCGGATTGTTGAAAAATTCTTCCGGAGTGTTCTGTTCGACGATTTCGCCAAAATCCATGAAGATCACGCGGTCAGCCACGCGTTTGGCGAAACCCATCTCATGGGTCACGACCAGCATGGTCATTCCGGATTCCGCAAGACCAACCATCACGTCCAGCACCTCAGAGATCATCTCCGGATCGAGCGCCGATGTTGGCTCATCGAACAGCATGATCTGTGGGTCCATTGCCAGCGACCGGGCGATCGCCACGCGCTGCTGCTGGCCACCGGAGAGTTGCCCCGGGTACTTGTCCGCCTGCTCGGGAATTTTCACCCGCTCCAGGAGCGACATCGCCCTTTCCTCAGCCTCTGCCTTGGGCATGCTCCGAACCCAGATCGGCGCCAAGGTGCAGTTCTCCAGAACCGTCAAATGCGGGAACAGATTGAACTGCTGGAACACCATGCCGACATTGCGGCGGATCGCATCGATGTTCTTCACGTCGTTGCCCATCGTCACACCGTTGACGATGATATCGCCGCGTTGATGCTCCTCCAGCCGATTGATGCATCGGATCAGCGTCGACTTACCAGATCCCGACGGCCCGCAGATTACAATTCTTTCGCCTTTGTAGATCGAAAGGTCGATGTCCTTGAGCACATGGAACTCGCCGAACCACTTGTTGACGGAGTTCAGTTCGATAACAACCTCATCCGACAGAGCGGAAGAGATGTGTTCGGTAGTTTCTTGCTCTTCGACGCTCATGTGAAACGTCTCCCGTCCTTGAGTTCCAATTTATCGCCGGTCGCCCTGACCGAGCTTTTTCTCCAGATGCCGGCTGTACTTCGACATTGCGAAGCAACCGATAAAGAAGATCATAGCAGCGGTGACCAGCGGTTCATGATGCAGGCCGATCCATTGCGGGTTCTGACTGACCGCTTTGATCATGCCGAGCATGTCGTAAAGACCAATGATCGACACCAGTGTGGTGTCCTTGAACAGGCCGATGAAACTACCGACGATGTTCGGGATCATCAGCTTGAGGGCCTGTGGCATGATGATAAGCGCCATCATCGGCCAGTAGCCAAGACCGATGGCCGCAGCCGCCTCGTACTGACCTTTATTGATGGCCTGCAATCCGCCACGAACCGTTTCGGCCATATAGGCTGCCGAGAACAGGCAAACCGCGACGATGGCACTGGCCAGCTTGTTGAAGACCAGCCCTTCCGGCAAGAAAAGCGGGAACATCGTAGTCGCCATGAACAGCACCGTAATCAGCGGTACCGAGCGCAATAGCTCAATAAAGGCGACGCATACGACCCGGATCACCGGCATCTTCGAGCGTCGACCAAGCGCCAACACGATACCGGCCGGTAATGCAAACGCGATGCCGATGCCAGATATCACCAAAGTCAGGAACAAGCCGCCCCAGTTGTTTGTTCCAATTTCTTTCAACGTCCATCCGGAAATCAGCGCATAAACAATTACGAAACCTACAGCACCAAAAGCGATGATCGGATACTTGTGGGTTTTATCATGTTTGCCTGCATATCCTGACAGACTGATGATCGTCGTCCCAAGCCCGCGCCCCGTTATCAAACAGAGCAATACGTGCGCCCAGCAGAGTACGAAAGAGAGAATGGCCACGCTGACCATAATCTCCATGAACCAGTTGCGCTCGCCGCCGAGATAGAAATAACCGGCTAGGAACGGGTAGATCAGAATGGCGCTGAGGCCAATTGCGACTTTACTGGTCACGCGCGGGAACCAGACCGGCGCCATCCACGCGGCGAAGATCACCCAAGTCAGCGAAACCCGCCACTGTTCCAAATCGGGATAGCGACCGTAGATGAAGCGGTTGAACCACACGAACACACCGGCCCAACAGGCCCCATAGGGACTTTGGTCTAAGCACTCTCGCCGGGTGTCTGCGTTCCAGACCGCGAGTTCGATGCCCCAGTGATTGACCGCAGAGGCAACGAGATAAATCAGGTAGAAACCGATCACGGTCAAAAGGGTATTCGAGACCGAACTGAACAGGTTCATTCGCAACCAACCGATAAGACCCGTCGTCGCCGGTGGTGGCGGTTGACTGGGCTTCGGTTTGAAGATCAGAAGTTCGCGATCAGACGGGGCTTGGATATCCGTCATGGCTCACCTCTCCTTCAACTGGACGTGTTTGTTATAGACGTTCAGTGCCGCCGAAATCGACAGACTGACCGTCATGTAGAACAGCATGACCATGGCAACGATCTCGATCGCGTGGCCCGACTGGTTGAGCGAGGTCTGCATGAAGACCGAGACAATGTCCGGATATCCGATAGCGATCGCCAGCGATGAGTTTTTAACCACGTTCATCCAAAGGCTGATCATCGGCGGGATGATGGCCCGCATCGCCTGTGGGATAATCACCAGTCGCATGGTCCAACTGGGTTTCAGTCCCAGAGAGTAGGACGCCTCGGTTTGGCCGTGGCTAACCGACATGATGCCGGCACGCACCATCTCTCCCGCGTACGAGGAATGGTAAATCACCAACGCGATCAAGAGAGCGCACATCGCAGGTGGAATTCGGCCGCCGCCGCGGAAGTTAAATCCCTTCAGGGCCGGGATTTCAAAACCAAGCGGCGAGCCGGAGGCGAAAAACACCGCCAGCGGCAAACCGATCAGAAGCGCTAATGAAGGCCAGAATGCGGAATGATACTCACCCGTCGCTTCCTGGATCCTGTTGGAGCGGTGGGTCAGGTAGATCGCACCCGCGATTGCAACCAAGATTGCAATGACCGTGATCCAAAACAGTTCCCCTGGTACGGCTTTCGGCATGTAGAAACCGCGATTGTTCAGGAAGAACAACTCGGCGCCGCCGAAGTCCAATGACTGTTTCGGTCGCGGCAGCAGCGAAAACACGCCGAGGTACCAAAAGATGATCTGCAGCAACAATGGTGTGTTGCGCAAAATTTCCACGTACCAGCCGGCCAAATTCGAAACCAACCAATTGCTCGACAGACGCATGATGCCGACGAAGAAACCAAGTATGGTGGTCAAAATTATGGCGATAAAAGAAACAATCAGCGTATTGGTGATGCCGATGAGGTAGACCCAAAAATAGGAATCATTTGGTTTGAACTCAAGCAGCGACCAGGCAATTGAGAAGCCGGCTTCTCCTGAGAGAAAATCGAGGCCGACGGACATGCCGCGCGATTGGAGATTGTTTGCTGTATTGGCGATCAAATAATAGCCGGTCCAGGCGATCAGGCCAAAGACAACAATTTGGTAGAAAACAGAGCGATACCGTTCGTCATTCAGGATCGAGGAGCCGGCGCTCGCACCTGACAACCCCTTATCGGCGACAGCCATGGGACATTCCCCCGGTTCCGGTATTCAAGCCGCGAGGCTGGTTCGAGCCCCGTAAGAAATTCCGCCCGGTCGGGAAACCCGACCGGGCGGAAGACTTAAGTGCTTAACGGAACGGCGGTGCGTACATCAGGCCGCCTTTGGTCCACAGATCGTTCTGCGAGCCAGCGCGGGCGATGCCGATGCCATCCGGGGACTTGGAGCCCATGTACTTGCCATAGATCTCACCATAGTTACCCACGGCACCGATCACACGGACAACCCAGTCCTTCGGAAGACCAAGACCCTTATCCAGATCGCCTTCCTTACCGAGCATACGAGCCATTTCCGGGCTTGTCGGGTTGGCAGCCAAGGACGCGACGTTGCCCTGGTTGATACCCATCTCTTCGGCCGCGACGAGCGCGAACACGGTCCAGCGAACGATGTCGAACCACTGGCCATCACCCTTACGAACCATCGGGCCAAGCGGCTCTTTGGAAATCGTCTCAGGCAGAATGGTGTGGGCGCCCGGATCCGGGAAGCCAGCCTTATTCGAGGCCAGACCGGACTTATCGTTGGTGATCGCGTCGCAACCACCCTTCAGGTAGGTTTCGTTACGGACGTTGGAGTCCTCGAAAACCACCGGCTGGATGTCCAGCTTGTTAGTGCGGCTGAAGTCCGTGAGGTTCAGCTCGGTCGTCGTACCGGTCAACACGCAAACGGTGGCGCCCTTAAGGTCCAACGCGCTGTTGATGCCGCTGTCCTTGGGTACCATGAAGCCCTGGCCGTCATAGAAGTTGACGGTCGTGAACGTCAGGCCAAGCTGCGTATCGCGATACAGCGTCCAGGTCGTTGTACGAGACAGGAAGTCCGACTCGCCATTGGCAAGAGCGGTAAAGCGAACCGTCGACGTCACCGACTGGAATTCGACCTTGTTCGGATCGTCAAAGATTGCAGCGGCAACCGCACGGCAGACAGCAACGTCACTGCCGACCCAGGAGCCGTCTTTCTTCAAGTTGTAGAAACCCGGCGCCGGCGTGCCGATCTGGCAACGCAGGTGACCACGCTTCTTAACGATATCGAGCGTGCTCTCGGCTTGAGCTGGGGCAGCGCTAAACGCAACCGCAGCAATAAGTCCGGCGCCTAGGCCCAAAAGACTCAGTTTTTTCATAGTGAAACCCACCCTATTGGTCGTTTTCTCTTACAGGATTCCGAAGACATCGACACAGCAAGCCACATGGCCAGCAACAGCCGTTCCCGGAACTTCAGGAAAACTTGCCCCTTCTTTCGAACGCCCCGTTCTCTGCCTCTTGGTTAAAGTCCGGTGGGCCGAACGACGAGGCTTGCTCCCCAAAAGCTGGCGCCATTCCAACATCTAGTGCGCGGTTTGGCAAGAGGTCTAAATAATTCGTTTAACAACTGTTTTTTTTGCATGGCAGGTCAGACAATGGACGACAGCGCGCGCAGGCCATATACCGAGCGAGACCAAGAAAGAGGAAAACACGCACCATGACTAAAATCAGCAAGCGCGGCACCGCGACAACACTCGTTCATTCCGGCCGCCACCCACGGGACAATCACGGCGTCATCAACCCACCGGTCTACCGTGCCTCAACGATTGCGCAGCCGAATTTCGCGGCTTGGAAAGAGTCTCGCAAGCCCGACTACAAGGGGTATCGCTATGGCCTAGTTGGGACCCCGACAACTCGTTATTTCGAAGAAGCCCTGATCGCAATCTACAACGCTGCCGGCGCTATTCCTGTGGGATCCGGATTATCGGCTATCACGACGGCGTTGTTGGCCTGCCTGAAACCCGGCGACCACCTATTGATGACTGACAGCGCTTATGTGCCGAGCCGCAATTTTTGCGAAGGCATGCTGAAGGATCTCGGAATCGAGACCACATATTACGACCCGCGCGTTGGCGCCGGTATTGCCGACCTGATGCGCCCGGAAACCAAAGTCGTGTTCACAGAGTCCCCAGGCTCAATGACGTTTGAGATCCAGGACATCCCCGCAATCGCCGGAGCGGCACATGCCGGCGGCGCCATTGTCATACTCGACAACACCTGGGCATCGGCGCTTTGTCTGGCTCCGTTCGAACTGGGTGTCGATGTCGTTGTGGAAGCGGTGACAAAATACATCGCCGGCCACTCGGATGTGATTATGGGCGCGATCATCTCAGGCGACGCGGCCTCGCATGACCTGATGTATAAGGCGGCCCGCCAACTTGGCCAGTTCGCCGCACCGGATGACCTATATCTGGCCCAACGCGGCCTACGGACCATGGAAGTCCGCATGCAGCGCAACGCCGAGACAAGTATCCAAATGGCCAAATGGCTGGAAACCCGCCCCGAAGTGTCCTGCGTGCTACACCCGGCCCTTGAGAGCCATCCAGACCACGCGCTGTGGAAACGGGACTTCACCGGCGCGGCCGGGCTGTTCAGTTTTGTACTACAGCCCTGCTCTGATGCAGCGCTCACAGCCCTGCTCGACGGCTTGGAGCTTTATGGCATGGGGGCCAGTTGGGGCGGATACGAAAGCCTGGTCATACCGCAATTCCCGGCGACCGCGCGTTCCGCGACCGAATGGACGGAGCCCGGCCAACTGCTCCGCATCCACACCGGCCTCGAAGATCCCGAGGATCTGATTGCCGATATGGGGGCGGGGCTCGACCGCCTGCGCGATGTCCAGGCGGCGGGCGCTTAGGCCAGGGTTTGAGGACCGAGACCGATGGCCGCGCCACGCATCCGCTTGCTAATCGGCGAAACCGTGGCACTTGGCCCCGGCAAGGCAGCCCTGCTGCGCGCAATCGAAGAGGCTGGATCGATTTCCGGTGCCGCCCGGGCGATGAGCATGTCCTATCGTCGGGCTTGGGATCTGGTTGACCGGATGAACGCCGATTTCACAGGTCCGTTAGTTGAGCGGGTGAAGGGCGGACGCGGCGGTGGCGGTGCCAGGCTGACTGAACTCGGCAAGGACGCCCTTGGCCGCTATGAGCGGATTGAAGACAAAGCCAGCCACGCAGTCGCCCAAGACCTGGAAGAATTCGCCCCGTTATTGCGAGATCCAGATTAGCCGGCGCTTCCAGACCTGGGATCTACCGCCGAGAACACGTTCAGCCCAAACGGTTGATCCCGTCGAAAGCGGCGGTCTTGTAGCACTCCGCGAATGTCGGGTAGTTGAACACGGTGTCGATGAGGTAGTCGATCGTCCCGCCGAGCGACATTATTGCCTGGCCGATGTGGATGAGTTCGCAGGCACCGTCGCCAATGATATGGACCCCTAACAGTTTGCGGGTCTCTGGATCGAATAACAGCTTCAGCAATCCCGCCTGATCGCCGACGATTTGGCCGCGAGCAATCTCCTTATACGCAGCCCGC
>JABIRP010000234.1 GCA_018699735.1 Rhodospirillaceae bacterium
CTTCGTCATCCTGAGCCGGGCTGAGCTTGTCGAAGCCCGTGTCGAAGGGCGCTCAAAGCCAAATCAAGCGTCAGGCACCATATCCGGTTTGTCACCGACCCGGTGCGGGCGGTTCATGTGCTCCAGCTGCAGCAACAGGGCGGTGTGGTCGTGGCCGGTAATGCCACGGTCGTATAGGCCCCGGAACAGCTCCCGTGCCAGCGAGACAAACGGCAGGTCCAGGCCGCAGTCGTCGGCCACGTCGATAACCGCGTCCAGGTCTTTCACAATGTTGCGGATTTGACCGCCGGGCATCCAGTTGCGTTCCATAATCCGGGCGCCGTGTTCTTGCAGGACGCGGCTGTCGGCGAAACCGCCGCGCAGAGCCTCGCGTACATTGACCGGGTCAGCACCGCCGGCCGAGGCCAGCAACATCGCCTCGCAAAGCCCGCCAACACTGATTGCGACGATCGCCTGGTTGCAGAGCTTGGAAAGCTGGCCGGAGCCATCCGGGCCGACCCAGGTCGGCCGCCCCATGGCTGAGAGCACCGGGGTTGCATCCACAAAGGCGCGCTGGTCACCACCGACCATGATCGCCAGGCTCCCCTCCGCAGCGCCGCGTGTGCCACCGGAAACCGGCGCATCAAGATGACGTCGCCCCATGTCGGCCAGACGCGCTGCGTGATCTTGCTCGACCTTCGGCGGGATCGAGCCCATGCTGACAAAGATCGCGCCTTTTTCCATGGCATCTGCCACGCCCTGCTTGAAGAGAATTTCTTCGACCGCTTCGGCGTTGGTCACCATGCAGCAGACGATATCCGCTCCAATCACGGCCTCGGATGCAGTGCGGGCCGGCTGCACACCAACTTCGACCAGTTGCGTCACCTTTTCAGGCGTACGGTTCCAGGCGGATATCGAATAGCCAGCATGGGCGATGTTGGTCGCCATCCCGCTTCCCATTAATCCGGTGCCAATGAAGGCTACGTTAGAAATCATCAGTTCAGTCCCCCTCTGATCGCGCCTTTTGAATCGCGTTGAGCGCGGTCATGAATTCGTTAGCCTTGGCCGCAACCTCATCGGCGGTCGCACCAGGCCTGTAGAGTGCGGAGCCAAGGCCAAAGCCCCGGGCGCCCGCATCCAGATATCCGCTCATGTTGTCCTGCGTGATGCCACCAACCGGCAGGATTGCAGTTCCAACCGGAAAGACAGCTGCCATCGCCTTGACCACAGCCGGTGGATTGGCTTCGGCCGGAAACAGCTTCAGGGCGTCAGCGCCAGCATCAAGCATGCGGAACCCCTCTGTCGGGGTCGCCATACCAGGCACGGCTACAAGACCGAGATCCTTCGCCTCTCGCACGACGGTCGCATCGGCATGTGGCGAGACGATCAGCTCGCCACCGACTGCCGCAATTTTTGGAATGTCTCGCGGATCGAGCACAGTGCCGGCCCCAACCAACATCGATTTTCCCACCGTCTCGGCAATGGCCTTAATGCTGTTGATTGGATTAGGCGAGTTGAGCGGAACTTCGACAATCCGAATGCCTGCCGCGAGCAACGCCTCGGCGATAGCCGGCGCCTCTTGCGGTCGGACGCCACGCAGTATAGCGATCAATGGGCATTCCAAGAGCCGATCGGTAAAAGCCGTCATCTCGCTCCGTGTTCGTTCCTTTGAGCCCGTGACAATCGATACAGGCCGTTGGCCGCCACATCCGGCGACAGGACACGGGAGCTTCTACCATGCAGAGCCAACGCCTTGGCATAGAGACTCGTCAACCCAGCATTGCCAATAAGGCAAACCTCTGATTCCTTGTGTTTTTCCAAAGGATTAGAAAGCACATCCGCAACCTCGTGACCTATCAGAAGGCCCGAAAGGAAGGATCTCGAGGTCGCATCGGACAACTCTCCGAACAGTCCTGCGGCCCGAATTCCGAACAATTGATGGGTCAAACCACCGCCCTCTGCCGCCCGTGCGAGACCCGCTTCGAACGCCTGATCATCTTCCGGAGAACCGGCGTCCATAGTGCGTGCGAGAATGGTATGCTGGCTCAACGCGTCGAACACCTCACCGGTCATATGCGTCGAGAAGTCGATCACGCGGCCGGCGTCCAGATGAGCCCACTTACTGTGCGTGCCGGGCAAGCAGACCAGGCCCGGGCGGTCACCGATTGCCTCCAGCGCGCCGAGGATCTGCACCTCCTCGCCGCGCATTACATCGGGCACACCAGCGGCATCCCGGGTCGAAAGTCCCGGCGCGATCCGGGCGGCCCGACCGTCAGACAATGTCAGCGCCGCCATCCCGGCTGATAGCTCGCGTACATCTGCCGGGCAGCTCACATAAGGCGCCTCAAGCCAGCCCTGGCGGCTGCCGATCATGCCAGACATGATCAGGTCGGCCTCGGGGGCCGCGGCCAACCAATCGCTGATGACGGAGATCAGCGCCGCCTCAAAGGCATTGTCCTTCACGACCATGATGCCGAGCCCGGCCTCGCGCCGCGCGACGATGGCGCCCTCGGCATCCAAGGCATAGGCCCTCAAACTACTGGTGCCCCAATCGATCGCGATGATGGCGACAGGCGGTGTGCTCAAGGATCCGCTCCAACGCGAACCAACTGTTTGCCCTGGTTCTCACCAGCCAACAGACGCACCAACGCCTCCGGTGCGCCTTCGATCCCGTCGATCACGTCCTCGCGGTACTTCAAGCGACCATCAGCAAGCCATCCGGTCAACTCCTCGACGATGGAGGCGAACCGGTCAACGTAGTCGAAAAGCAGGAAGCCCTGGATGCGGGCGCGCTTGACCAGCAAGGTTCGGTTGACGCGGGGCCCGTTGGGGATTGGAAACGACGGCATACTGATGGTGCCGCAGATTGCGATCCGGGCATGCGGGTTGAGCAACTCCATCGCCGCGTCGAACTGCGCGCCACCGACATTGTCGAAAAAGCAGTCGATGCCATCAGGACAGGCCTCGGCGAGTGCTTTGCCCAGATCTGGTACTGTTTTGTAGTTGATCGCGGCATCGAAACCGTATTCCTCAAGACACATACGGACCTTGTCGTCCGATCCGGTGATGCCAACCGCCCGGCACCCTTTGATCTTGGCTATCTGTCCGACCGACGAGCCGACACCGCCGGCCGCCGTCGTCACCAGCACGGTCTCACCCGGTTTCGGGTCGCAGACATCGACCAGGCCGGCCCAGGCGGTAATCCCGTTGATGCCGAGCACATGCAATGCCGTCGAGATCGGCGCCCGCCTCGGGTCCAGCTTGCGATCGATGTTCGAACCGTCGCTGACCGCGAACTGCTGCCAGCCTTGCCGACCCTGCACGAGATCGCCGACGGCATAGTCCGGATGGTTCGAGGCCATCACTTCGCCCACGGTAAAGCTCTGCATCACGCCACCGATCGGCACCGGTTCCTGATAGTTCGCCGCCTCAGCGATCCAGCCGCGCATGGCCGGGTCGACCGAGAACCAAATACTGCGGATCAACACCTCTCCGGGCCCGGCCTCGGGCATCGGCGCCTCTATCGTCTCGAACAAATCGGCGGTTACTCCGGCGTCCGGGCGGGCGCGCAGAACGACCTGTCGATTGGCGTTGGGTCGGTTGGCGTTAGGAAGCGTCATTTCGATCTCTTGCCTCGCTATTTCGGAAATACAGATACATTTGGGACATTGGGAAGCTAAAAAACACCACTCCGATCACTATCAGTATCGGGGCCGCTGCGGAATTTTCCAGAACACCAATAGTTACGAATACCACCCCCAAAACCGGGCTACAGAAATAGACGAAAAAGCCGAACCTTTTTGAATTTTTCGACCCAATGCATTGATCCGGGAGGAATAGGATCATCACTTGCCCCTTAAAGCGGCGGTTTGCGCATGCTGGAACCGATCCTTGACTCCTTCCGGCCCAATGGCAAGGTTGGCACTCTTGAACAAACGGTCAATCGCGCGACCCCGCCAGACTGACCCCACAAAACTGGCCACAAATAGCCCGGCTACAGCCAAGAGGATATTCGATATGAAGTTGTTGAGGTATGGCCCGATCGGCCAAGAGAAACCCGGTATGCTCGATGCCGACGGCGCTATTCGCGATCTGTCCGGCGTGGTTGGCGACATTAATGGTGCCGCAATCACCTCCGCCGGCATGGCCAAGCTCGCCGGTGTCGATGTGGCAGGTCTGCCGAAAGTTGACGGCAACCCGCGCCTCGGTGCCTGCGTCGGCGATGTCGGCAAGCTGATCTGCATCGGCCTCAACTACTCCGACCATGCGGCCGAAACCGGCATGGAACCGCCGCCGGAGCCGATCGTCTTCATGAAGGCCAATTCCGCCATTTGCGGGCCGAACGACAATGTGCAAATCCCGCGCAAATCGAAGAAGACCGACTGGGAAGTCGAGCTCGGCTTTGTCATCGGCGACACCGCCAAATACGTCAGTGAAGCCGATGCGATGAACCACGTCGCCGGCTACTGCATCGTCAATGATGTGTCCGAGCGCGAGTTTCAAATTGAGCGCGCAGGCAACTGGACCAAGGGCAAAAGCCAAGACACTTTCGGCCCGATCGGCCCGTGGCTGGTCTCGCGCGACGAGGTCGCCGACCCGCAGGATCTCAACATGTTCTGCGCCGTCAACGGCCACAAATATCAGGACGGCAGCACCAAGACGATGATCTTCGGTGTCGGTTTTCTGGTGCACTATCTCAGCCAATTCTTCACACTCTATCCAGGCGACGTGATCGCCACCGGCACGCCGCCGGGCGTCGGCATGGGTGTGAAACCGAACCCGGTCTTCCTGAAGGCAGGTGATGAAATGCATCTCGGCATCGACGGTCTCGGCGAGCAGCGCCAAAAGCTCGTTCAGGACGCCTGAGCCTTGCTGATCTTGGGGGAGAACACGCATGGCTCTTGAGTTGACAATTGAGGGTTGCCTGCCGACCGACTGGCGGCAAGCAACCCTGGTCGGCCGCGCCTGGCTGCCGGGTCAGAACGCCGGTCCAGCCATCGTTACCGTCCGGGGTGACGCGCTCGTCGACATCACCGGCACCATGGCAACCATGTCTGACCTGATGAACGCCGAGGACCCACTGGCCTTGGCGCGCTCTGCACCCGGTGAAGAGATCGGGTCCTTGGCGGAGATCCTGGCGAACTCTGCACATGACGCCCAAGACCCACAGCGACCCTCTCTGCTGGCACCGAACGACCTGCAGGCGATCAAGGCCGCCGGCGTGACCTTCGCGGTCTCGATGTTGGAGCGGGTGATCGAGGAACAGGCCAAAGGCGATCCGAAAGCAGCCGATGAAATCCGCGGCACTATCTCCGAGAGCATCGGCACGGACCTGTCCGAAATCGTACCGGGCTCCGAAGGCGCCGAGCGCCTGAAAGCGCTTCTGATCGAGCGCGGTCTCTGGTCGCAGTACCTTGAGGTCGGTATTGGCCCGGAAGCCGAAGTTTTCACCAAAAGCCAGCCGATGTCGGCGGTCGGTGTCGGCGCCGAAGTCGGCGTGACCGAGAAGTCGACCTGGAACAATCCCGAGCCCGAGGTCGTGGTAGTGGTCAATGCGCGGGGTGAAATCACCGGCGCCACCCTCGGCAACGACGTCAACCTGCGCGATGTCGAGGGCCGCAGCGCGCTGTTGCTTGGCAAGGCCAAGGACAACAATGGCTCAGCCGCCGTTGGCCCGTTGATCAGATTGCTGGACGACAGCTTCACCCTCGACGACCTGCGCGATGCCGATCTGACCATGACCGTCGAGGGAACCGATGGTTATATTCTGAACGGGGTCAGCTCGATGAAGCTGATCAGTCGCGATCCAACCGATCTGGTGGCCCAGACCATCGGTGGGCACCACCAGTATCCCGATGGTTTCGTGCTGATGACCGGCACCGCCTTCGCACCGACCAAAGACCGCGACGCCCCTGGCCTGGGGTTCACTCACCACACCGGAGACGTTGTCAGCATCCACAGCCCGAAGTTCGGCACCCTGGTCAACCGGGTCGGCCTGGCGAACCAAATCCCGCCGTGGACGTTTGGAACCGGCGCCCTGATGCGCAATCTGGCGGCGCGGGGGTTGCTGTAACGCCATCTGTGCTGATTTTTGAGGCCGTTCGGTCCAACCGCACCTAATTTCCGCATCGGTCACCCAACCCTCGTCACCCTGAGGTGCGAGCATAGCGAGCCTCGAAGGACGCAGATCGTCGGCTACTGGTGTCCTTCGAGGCCCACCCGTTGGTCGGGCGCCTCAGGATGACGAAGGATGCAAAAATTAAATTGGTCCTCTAAGCTCCATCGGTTCCTGGATTGGCATCACCATTGGGGTAGACACACACATGGAAACTAGAAAATTCGCCGTGCTGGCAGCGGTCTTGGTGACGGTCTTCCTCGCAGCGTCACCTTTGCGCGCGGCGTCAGGCCTGCCGAGCGAGGAAGGCCGGGATATCCTGATCATCAGTACGCTGTTGCGCTTCAACGACGCCAATCTGAGCGGCAACTATTCGGTCCTTCGAGATCGGGCATCGCGGCAATTTCGCGAGCAGAACAGCCTGAGCAAAGTTTCGGGTGCCTTCAAAGTGTTTCGCGACCTCGGTATCAATCTGGAGGAAGTCATCACCCGCGATATCCAACCTGACGAGGATGGCGAAACAGCACATGGCGGTATCCTCCGCCTTTCCGGATTTATGGATCTCAGCCAGTACCGAATGAAATACGAGCTTCGCTACGTAAATGATCGCGGTGAATGGAAACTCTTGTCGATAAATGTGGACGTGAAATCGTAGGACAGGGGAGAGCCGTTGAAGCTTGATCACCGGGACTTCATGCGCGTGGCGTCGGAAACCGGCCTCGACGGCGCGCAGGCTGAGCGGTTTTGGCAGGCTTTGGCGGACGGGGCAGCAAAGCGCCCCGGGTTCGATTTGGTGCATGTTTTGTACTATTTCGGCGGCCTCATCGTTATCGGTGCCGTCAGCTGGTTCATGACCGCCACTTGGGATGCGCTCGGACCAAACGGGATTCTGGTGATGTCTGTCCTCATTGGCGCGGCGCTGCTTGCATTGGGCAACACGCTGTGGCGCCGTTCGGAGGCAACGCGGGTTCCAGGCGGCCTGTTGATCGCGGCGGCGGTGTCGACCACCCCATTGATCGTCTACAGCCTGCAGGATGCATTCGGCCTTTGGCCAGGCGATGCACCGGGAAACTACCATGATTTTCACATCTGGGTCCGAGGCGGCTGGGCTGCCATGGAGTTGGTCACAATTTCGGTCGGCCTCGTGGCGCTGCGGTTCTACCGGTTGCCTTTTCTGGTCGCGCCGATCGCGTTCACGCTCTGGTATCTGTCGATGGATCTGACGCCGATTATCTTTGGGAGCGATGGTTACGATTGGCGTGACCGCCAGCTGGTCTCGCTTCTGTTCGGGTTGGCGATGTTGGTTACCGCCTACCTGACCGATCTGGCCGCGCGTCGCGATTTCGCCTTCTGGCTCTATCTGTTCGGCATGATCGCGTTCTGGGGCGGATTGTCTTCGATGGATAGCGGCAGTGAATGGGGAAAAGTGATCTATCTGCTGATCAACTTGGCTTTGATCGCGCTTTCCGTGTTTTTACGACAAAGGGTCTTTATTGTTTTCGGAGGGCTCGGCGTTTTTGGCTATCTCGGCTACCTGGCCTACGACAAATTCGCCGACCAGCCGTTGTTCATGTTCGTTCTGATGGCAGCCGGCCTCGCACTGGTTTTCATCGGCATCTACTTGCAGCGCAATCGAACCGCCATCCTAGCTTGGGCCGAGAGCACCATCCCACAAGGCCTGCAGCAGTTTCGACCGAAGGGTTGAGGCGTTTGGTCGATCCTCTCAATCCAACACCCGCTTCCCGGTCTGACCCAGCCATGACCGGGGTCTTGGTTCTGGTAAGATGTCAGCGGCGGGGGATCGTATAGCATCATAATCCGTACCCTGCGGAATTTAGTTCTGAGCAATCCAATTGCTAAATAAAGGCAGAATTTCCTACATCGGCGAACATTGACCATAATTCAGGTGCGGTCTACCGTATCCTTCCTCACTGTGAACTTGGTTAGGGAGAGGACGTAATGACCCTAAATTATCTTCCAGGTTTGGCCGCCCTTGCCATTCTTCTTTATGTCAACGGGGCGAGCGCGTCGCTCGACCGCCAAACCTCGGCCGGCACCACCACTGACACCGCCAGCACCCACGCGAGCCCCCTTGTCGTCGCGCAATCAAAGACGAAGGCCAAAACCGGAACAACCGCGATCCTCGGGCCAAGCGATCGTCCGAAACCGAAAGGCAAGGCCCGGGCGAAAGGTAAAGACTCGGCGCAATGGCCGATTGTAGGCGACCTCGGAAAAAAAGGCGGCCAGGAGGCGAAAAGCAAGGCCAAGGGCAAAAAGGAGACCAAGGGGCTCGTCGGCCAAAGCGACCGTCCGAAACCAAAAACCAAATCCAAATTACGATACATACAGCCTTACAAGCGCAACTAGCTATGAGAGATCAGGTGGGATGAATTTTCGACCCGCCTGGGAACCGGCACATAGGCCAGCAGCGGGAAGGCGGTAAATTGTCGTATTGCCAATCCACAGCGCCCTAGTTCGGGCTCGGCGATCGAACCGTTCAGCGCGCGCGCCCATACATCGCTGCCATTATCCCTATTGTCAGATGGGTCTTTCTGAACTTACTCTAATAACATTAATCGGCCGCGTCGTTGGAATCCGACAACCGTACGTCCAAAGGCGGCAAATTGGATGCCGTCTTTTGAACGGAATTTCTGGCTCAGAGCGTGCCCGACATCAGTCCGAAAAAAGGAGGTCTTGATGCTTTCACTTTCAAAAATTACTATGCTGGCCTTTTCCGCCCTGTTGATCCCTGGCCTGGCTCTCGCTGATCCATACCGGGTTACAATTCACACATCCAAAACGAAGAATTCCGGCACAAACTCTACAATCAAGGTTCAGTTTTTTGGAAAGAAGGGCAACAAGCGAACGAAAACTCCCAAGTACATAGTAGATCCGATTGGAGACAGTTACGAAAACGGGCAATGGGATACCGATGTCCTGAACATCGAAAACCTCGGTCGGTTGTACAAGATGAAACTCATGAGCGATGGCGGCGGCAAAAAACCAGGCTGGTTGCCAAAGACAATCTTCGTGACCAACTTGAAAACTGGGTCACGGACCGACTTTGGCGTCAATCAATGGATTGGCGGGAAGGGCGATCCTCGCTCCCTCATTTTAAAGCCGTCAAACCAGCACCAATACAGCAAAAAAGAGCTTAAGAAACAAGTTTTGAGTTCAAGAAAGGCATTGCAACGCAATAAAAAGAAGAAAGGCGGATCTTCTTTTAGCTACTCCAAGGCACTGAAATATATCAAGGATACTGCTGACACAATCAATGCAGTCAAAGACGTTTACAAGCCCTAGGAGGTCTCAATGCGTTTGCTTGCGAACATCGCCGCATTGGCCCTGGTGGCCCTGTTCATCACCGGGCCGGCGTTCGCCGATTCATACCGCATTACGGTCTATACAGCGGATACCAAGAAAGCTGGAACCGACGCCACCGTTAAGATCAGATTAAAGGGGACCCGCCATTTATCCAGAGTTATGATATTGGACCCGCCAGGCAACAGTTTCGAAAGAGCACAGTGGGACACCCAGGTCCTGGCCATACGCGACCTTGGTCAATTGACTGAGATCGTACTTTCTCACGACGGTGGTGGCAAAGGTTCTGGTTGGCTACCGCAGACAGTCTACGTTACGAATCTCACGACCGGCGATCGAGCGGATTTTGGCGTCTCCAGATGGATTTATTCTCGCGTGTACACAGATTTCGGCGTTTCAAGTCGGCATAAATACAAAAAGTCGGAACTCGAAAGAGAGCGGAAGAAAGCGGCGGCCGCGATGAAACGCCAAAAAAAGCGGAAATAGAAAAGGCGCGAGTTTTGCTGTCACCTCGCAATACCCGCGTCCCGGTTTGGCGCAGCCAAGACCGGGGCCTCAATCAAGAGGGACCGCCGCTGCGAGATCCCGGCTCTCCGCTCCGCTACGGCCGGGAAACGGTAAGGGTGGCTACGGCCGGGAAACGGTAAGGGTGGCTACGGCCGGGAAACGGTAAGGGTGGCTACGGCCGGGAAACGGTAAGGGTGGGGGAATAAGGCCCAGGAACATGGCGAAAGAGACGCGCTCCGCTCCTCCCCGCTCAAACCGAAACGATATTCCCCGGATTCATGATGTTATCCGGATCCAGCACACTCCATAAGACCCAAGGACGCGCGCCGCCAACGATTTGTGTCCTTCGAGGCTCACCTTTCGGGTTTGAACCTCAGGATGACGAGCAATCGTACGCTTGATGGCCAGTAGATATTTATTCTTACCTCATAATCACGGCGTCCCGGTCTGACCCAGCCATGACCGGGTCTTGGTCTGGTAGAGGCACGGTATTGACGATGGTTAATTCTCTGTAAGGCCGGGTAATCGCGGATTGTGTCCCTCAAATTTCTGTAAAAACCGACCGCAAC
Organism: Rhodospirillaceae bacterium; assembly: GCA_018699735.1. Classification (GTDB taxonomy): domain Bacteria; phylum Pseudomonadota; class Alphaproteobacteria; order Thalassobaculales; family Thalassobaculaceae; genus JABIRP01. The sequence goes on from JABIRP010000234.1 coordinate 10,492, forward strand.
CCAATTTCGAAAACTGACGCCGAACCGATTCGCGGTTCACCTGAAGCCAGTTCGAATGATCGCATGAGATCCAAAACCAGAGAGC
>JABIRP010000235.1 GCA_018699735.1 Rhodospirillaceae bacterium
CCTCACCACAGACCTTTCCTGTCCGCTGCTCGGTCTGTTCGGTAATGACGACCGCGCGCCAAGCCCGGAACAGGTCGACCAGCATGAGGTCGAGCTCAAGAAACACAGCAAGAACTACGAGTTCCACCGCTACGACGACGCCGGACATGGGTTCTTTTATTACCACCGGCCGATGTATCGGATCGAGCAGGCACAAGACGGTTGGGAAAAGGTTTTCGCCTTCTTCCAGAAACATTTGGCGGGGTAATCACCATGTGCACATCAATCGTCGAAATCGTCGATGCCGAGGGTGCCGCCAAAGGCAAGGATGGCTGGTTCGCCATCTCACGCACCGTGGTGTCCTACGACCATCCGCATTATGCGTTTCTGGAAGAGGCCATCGCCATCGACTTCGTTGACCACAAGCAAGGACCGGGCGCGCGGGCCGCTGTTGAGCTAACGCTCGCATCGGCCAAGGCCTTGAGCGCAGCACTGGACAGAGCCATCGCCGCCGCTGAAGTCGAGGAGAGCGGGCGAGCGCGAGCGGCATAAGACGTCTCTCGCGAATGTGAATGACGGGCTGGGGCTTACGGCTTGATCCTGTAGTCGCTACAGGTTGCATTCTGTTGCTTGGGATCCGTGGCTATCGGGGACTTTCGGTGGCTGCTTTGCTTATGTCGCGCCGGTCCATACATCCCTCGTCATCCTGAGGCGCGCGCGAGCGAGCCTCGAAGGACGACCATTGTCACGGCGATAGGAAACTGCGATGTCGAACCGAACGCTGTTGAAAACCGGGATTATCGGGACCGCGATAGCCGCACTTTGCTGCTTTACGCCAATCCTCGTAATTGCGTTCGCGGCCCTCGGCATCTCGGCAGCGGTCGCCTACCTTGATTTCGTGCTGCTGCCGGCACTGGCAGTATTCGTCGCGTTGACCGCTTTTGCTTTATACCGAAAGCGCGCAGCCGGTTAGGGCCGTGGCACCCCAGCGTCATCCAAGACGTCACCATCATTGGCTGGCGCCGGTCGATCACAGGGCAGGAAGCTGCCGCGACCGGGCGTGCCAGTAAACTCACCACCTTGCCAGATAATATCGCCGCGAGAGATGGTGACCTCCGGCCAACCCTGCACGTCCAGCCCATCAAATGGTGTGTAATCCATCCCGTCATGCAGTTGATCGACCGAGATCGTGACCTTTCGGTCCGGGTCCCAAACCACCAGATCCGCATCCGAGCCAACGGCGATCGTCCCCTTGCGCGGAAACAACCCGTAGGTCTTGGCTGGGTTGGTCGCGGTTACGGCGACAAATCGGTTGAGATCGATCCGGTCACCCTTAAGGGCCTCTGAGAACAGCAAGGGCATCCGAGTTTCCACACCTGGAACACCATTGGTGATACGGTTGAAGCTCGGGTTCGGGCCGTTGACGAACTTGCCATGCGCATCGTCGTATCGGAATGCCGCGTGGTCTGAGGAGTAAATCTCGAATACGCCATTGGACATGGCCTGCCACAGTGCTTCTCGGTTTTCCGGGCTACCGGGCGGCGGCGCGCACAAACTCTTGGCACCCTCCAGGCCCTCCTTATCAAGATCTGCCTCGGTCAGGAAAAGATACTGCGGGCAGGTCTCGCCAATGACCTTGAGGCCCCGGCTCTGGGCCCAGCGGATCATTTCGGCGGCCTCGCCGCTGGCAACATGGACGATCAGGATCGGCGTATCGGAAATCTCGCCAAGCGTGATTGCACGGTGTGTAGCTTCGCGTTCAACAGCAGGCTGATGTGCCACTGCCTTAAACTTCGGCGCCACGCGGCCGCTCTCCAGCAGCTTCTCGGTCAGCCAAGTGATGCAATCGGCGTTCTCAGCATGGACCATGACCAACGCCCCATGGCGCCGAGCGACAGACATAACCTCAAGGATCTGATAATCGCTCAACATCATCGCACGATAGGTCATATAGACCTTTATCGAGGTGTACCCGTCCTCAATCAGCGCCGGGATCTCTTGGTTCAAGACGTTGGCGCTGGGGTCGGTGATGATGAGGTGGAGGGCATAATCGATCACCGCCTTGCCCTCGGGCCGAGCGCGGTATGTATTCACCGCCTCACGCAGAGATTGGCCTTTCTCCTGGCGCACGAAGGGGATCAGTGTCGTCGTGCCGCCACAGGCAGCGGACACCGTGGTCGAGAGGAAATCAGCCGCTGTCTTGGCACCAGTTTCAGCGGAATCCTGCTCAATATGGACATGGGAATCGATGCCGCCCGGCAGCACGTATTTATCGCGCGCGTCAATTTCCTCGGTCGCGGCAGGGAGGTTGGGGCCGAGCGAAACAATCTTCCCGTCCTTGACCCCAATATCAGATTGGATGGTCTCATCCGCAGTTACAACGGTCGCATTGCGAACCACGAGATCAAGTTCGGTCATAGTGCCGCCCACCTTCGTTCGTCTGGATGAAGCATTGGTGTTTTCAGGAAAGCATCGCCTCGAAATATGATCGTAGCGATATTCCCACCGCGATTGAAACAGTTTAGCGTCCCCGGGACCGGCAGATGCCCGGATTGATGCCCCGCCAACAGAGACCTGAGATGAACCAAGTCGTATCGGAATATCTGCGTAACCAGCACTTTCCTGGCGGCAACCTCCAATCCCAACGTGTCGGGCTTAGTCTGTATCGTTTGTTGGCTACGGGCCGACCCGTGTCGCTCCACGAACTTGCACTGGAAAACGAACTCGACCTCGCCACAGCTGAACAGGTGGTCGCATCCGTCGAACCTACCCGATTGAGATTTGATACCGAGGGACG
>JABIRP010000236.1 GCA_018699735.1 Rhodospirillaceae bacterium
CTGAGAAGATTCAGGTTCGGGCCATGGAAGTGGTAACCCACGCCCATGCCGGCCAATGGTATCGCCCCTCGGCTTGGCGTGCCAACCTGACCGGCGTTCTGAGCGGCCCAGCGCCGTTCTTCTGGAACGTTGCCCGCAAGTAGATGAAGATGATCGATCAGAGAGAATACTGAACCATGTATTCCTTCTTCATCAGACGAGTACTCGCCACCATCCCGGTTCTTGGGATGGTGGCGATCTTCGTGTTTTTCATGCTGCGCATGACGCCGGGTGATCCGGCAGCCGTGCTAGCAGGTGACAATGGCACGCCACAACAGATCGAGGAGATCCGCGAGTCGCTCGGCCTAAACGAGCCGATTCCGATCCAGCTCGGCATCTATTTGGCCGATATCCTGCGGGGCGACCTCGGCCAATCCTACTTCTTCAAGCGTGATGTGACCGAACTGATCGGGTTGCGGGTCGAACCGACACTGGCACTGGCATCGACAACGCTCATCCTGACCATCCTGGTCGCCGTACCTCTGGGCGTGATCGCAGCATTTCGGCGCGGCACCTGGCTTGATCGCGGGGTCATGGGGTTCTCCGTGCTCGGGTTCTCAATCCCGATTTTCGTTCTCGGCTATATCCTGATGTACGTCTTCGCCATGGAACTGAAGATGTTCCCGGTGCAAGGCTACAAAAGTATCTTCGAGGGCTTCGGGCCCTTCATCCACCGTCTGGTCCTGCCCAGTATTGCGCTCAGCGTGATTTATATCGCGCTGATTGCCCGCATCACCCGAGCCAGCGTGCTTGAGGTCTTGGGCGAGGACTATATCCGCACCGCATACGCCAAGGGTTTGCCCCGGCGCGTGGTGTTGATGAAACATGCCTTGCGAAACGCCGCTATACCGATCGTTACGGTTATCGGTATTGGCGTGGCGCTGTTGATTGGCGGCGTGGTGGTAACCGAAAGTGTCTTCAACATACCCGGCCTCGGTCGTCTGACTGTCGACGCCGTGTTGGGGCGGGACTATCCGACGATCCAGGCGCTTATTTTGGTTTTCTCCTTCACTTACGTGTTCATCAACCTGATGGTTGACCTGACATACACCCTGCTTGATCCGAGGATCCGCTATTGAGCCAGATTCAGGAAACCCACGGAGATGTCAGCTCCCTCGTAGACGCGGCCGCCGAAGCCGACGCTTCGTCGCGCAAGCTTTCGATCTGGGAGCGCTTATTGCAAGACAAGAGCGTCGTCATTGGCGGATCGATCATGGCCTTTATGGTTCTGTTGTCGATTATGGCGCCGCTGCTTGGAACCATGGATCCATCCGAGATCGACCCGACCTACCGCAACAAGACGCCGGGTTTTGAGAAGGTCTGGACCGACGAAGACGACAAGGAGCAATCCTGGGCCTTTCGCATGGGCACCGACACGCTTGGGCGCGACACGTACAGCCGGGTCATATACGGCACCCAGGTGTCACTCATCGTCGGTATAACCGTCGCCGCTCTGTCGATCAGCCTAGGCCTCGTTATCGGTATGTTCGCCGGCTATATACGATGGCTCGACGGTTTGGTTATGCGGGTGATGGACGGGTTGATGGCGATCCCTGGCATTTTGCTGGCGATCGCCCTGGTCTCGCTGTCCAGCGCCGGGCTCGACACTGTGATCCTGGCCATCACAATTCCCGAGGTGCCCCGCGTGGTGCGTCTGGTGCGCTCGATCGTGCTGTCGATCCGTGAAGAGCCCTATGTGGAAGCGGCAATTTCGACCGGCACGCGGCTGCACCTGATCCTGTACCGCCACGTGCTGCCAAACACGGTGGCGCCGTTGATCGTGCAAGGCACCTACATCGTGGCATCGGCCATTCTGGTTGAGGCGATCCTGTCCTTCCTCGGCGCCGGCATCCCGCCGGAGATCCCGACCTGGGGCAACATCATGGCCGAAGGGAGGGTGCTGTTCCGTATCTTCCCGCACAACATCCTGTTTCCCGGTATTTTCCTCGCCATTACCGTATTAGCCGTCAACATGCTCGGCGACGGTCTTCGCGACACGCTTGACCCCAGACTCGAAAAGAGGACCTGAGGCATGAGTGCGGAAAATTCGGAAGAGCCGGTTCTTCAAGTTCGCGGCCTCTCGGTCGAACTGCCCAAGGGAACCGACCGGACCTACGCGGTCGAAGAAATCTCATACGAGGTTCGGCCCCGCGAAATCGTCTGCCTGGTCGGCGAGTCGGGCTCTGGCAAATCCGTCTCGGCGTTCTCAGTCATGGGGCTATTGCCGGAGGGCCAGCTCACCGCCGTCGCCGGCGAGGTTTTGTTGCAGGGTGAAAACATTCTGGAGGCGAGCGAGGAGCGGCTGCGCGCGTTACGCTGCACCCGCATGTCGATGATCTTCCAGGAGCCGATGACTGCGCTCAATCCTGTCATGACCTGCGGCGATCAGATCGATGAAGTGCTGGATTACCACACCGACATGGGGCAGGCGGAGCGCCGCGCCAAGATACTCGATATTATGGAGCAGGTTCGCCTTCCCGATCCCGAGAAGATGATCGACGCCTATCCGCATCAACTTTCCGGCGGCCAGCGCCAACGCATCATGATCGCTATGGCCCTGGTGCTCGATCCGGTATTGTTGATCGCGGATGAACCGACAACCGCGCTCGACGTCACCACCCAGGCGCAGATCCTGAAGCTGATCAAGGAATTGCAGACCGATCACGGAACCGGTGTGCTTTTCATCACCCATGACTTTGGTGTCGTTGCCGAGATCGCCGATCGGGTCGCGGTCATGCAGTGGGGCCGCATCGTCGAGTTTGGAACCCGGGAAGACGTGCTGTCGCGGCCACGCGAAGCCTATACCCAGATGTTGATCTCTTCAGTTCCGAGCATGACCCCGCGCAAGCGAGGCGGCGTGACCGACGCGAAGCCGGTGCTTCGAACACGTGATTTGAACATGGTCTACGGCAGCAGCGGTTTCCTGCGCCGGGATCGCAAGGTGCATGCGGCAAAGGATGTGAGTATCGAGGTCCGGCGCGGTGAGACACTCGGGGTCGTTGGCGAGTCTGGTTCTGGCAAGTCGACCGTGGCCCGCTGCATCGCGCGCCTGATCGATCCGACGTCCGGTGAAATTTTTATCGATGATGATGATATCGCCCGCCTTGGGGTCGGCAAGCTTCGCAGCCATCGCCGACGGACCCAGATCATTTTCCAGGACCCCTATCGGTCCCTCAACCCGCGTCGGCGGATCGGCGACTCGATCATCGAAGGGCCGACCAATTACGGAACTTCGGTCGCTGAGGCCTTTGAGCGCGCCCGCGAGTTGATGGCCCTGGTGAACCTCGATCCGAATTCCCTCGATCGCTACCCGCACCAGTTTTCCGGTGGCCAGCGTCAACGCATCTGCATTGCCCGGGCGCTTGCCATGGAGCCGGAGCTGTTGATCGCCGACGAAGCGGTATCGGCCCTGGATGTTTCGGTGCAGGCCCAGGTTCTGGAATTGCTCGACGATATCCGTGAAAAGCTCGACCTGGCCATGCTGTTCATCACCCACGATCTTAGGGTCGCGGCGCAGGTCTGCGACCGGCTGGCGGTGATGAGCAAGGGTGAGGTGGTGGAATACGGCCCGGCCGGGGAAATCTTCAACAACCCGCAACACGAATACACCCGCGAACTCTTCGCCGCCGCCCCCGGCCGAGACTGGGAGTTCGGCAAGTTCGTGGCGTGAGACGGGGTACTCTCTAAAACCGCCGCAATAACCGATCGATGTAGTCGAGTTCCAATCTCGGCCGAGCACGGTCGCCTGAGCGTCGGCGCAACTCATCGAATATCCGCCGGGCTCGCATCATGTCACTCTCGCCCGGGACTTTGACATTCGACTTGTCGGTGACGCCGAAGTTGCCGGCCCGGTTCCGGTTGAGCGGATCGCGCTCCTGCTCTGGGCCGCCTTGCTGACCTTGCGCACCAGGCTGACCTTGGCGCTGACCATTGGCCATCCGACGGCGCAGCTCCTGGCTCAAAGCCCTTCCACCCTTGGCCATCTGGTCGAGCGCGTCGCCCTCGGGTCCGACGGCTTCGGCCGGATCACCCTTGCCGAGCGCCTCGCCGGCGTTCTTCATCGATCGTTCTGCCTGGCCAAAGCCTTTCGGGATTTCACCCATACCGTCACCAAGCTTGCGCATGAATTCGCCTAGAGTGCGCCGCAGCTGCTCTTGCATGCGGGCCAGATCCTCTGCCGTCGGTTGGCTGTTCTGGCGGCCTTGACCGGGGGATTGCTGACCCTCTGGCCGTTGACCAAACCGGCGTTCACCCTGGCGACCGGACCTGGGCTCGCCACTGCGACGTTGGCCACTCCGTCTTTGGCCATCGCGTCTTTGACCCTGCTTTCCAAATCGCTCGGAGCCTTGTGGGCCCGAGCGCATGCCCTTCATGTTTTGCTGGTTCATCTTGTAGGTGTCGTCGAGCAATTTTTGTTGCTGCTTCTGCATCTCGCTCAACTGGCGCATCATTTCCTGCATCGCTTGCTGTTCCGGCGACATCTTGGAGCGCTTGCCCATCCGCAGGTTTTCCATCATCTCCTGCAATTGCGAGAGCAACTGCCGAGCCGCATCCCGTGCCCCGCCTTTGGCCATCTCGCGGGCCCGGTTCAACATGTCCATGATATCCTTGCGCCGAAGCATGTTCTCGGGATCCATCGGCTGTTGCTCACCGGCCTGCGGTTGCTGATCACGGGCTTGCTGCTCCATCATTTGCCGAGCCATGGCTTGCAGCATCTTGTCGATCGCCTGACGGAGCTCTTCGATCAGCTTTTCGATATCTTCCAAGGAGGCGTTGTTGGCGAGTGCCTCCTGCAATCGGCGCTCGATCTCTCGGAGTTCCCGTGCGGCGATCGACAACTCGCCATCCTCGATCCGAAGGGCGGTGTCCCAGAGTAATTTGAGGATGGACTCCAGGGACTCATCGTCCTCGTTCAGGAAAGAGCGGGCGGAAGCGGATTTGAGCGCCAGGAAAACCACAGTGTCGTCGTAATAGTGCTGCGGTCGGGCGGCGATTGCCATCAGCACCTTGGCAACATCGCGTCGCGACTTGGGCTCAACGACCAGGCGTTTGCGCTGCTCGATCACGGCGCGCGCCACCGGGTGGTTGAAGATGCGCTCCGGCAAAACCATCTGAACTGGCTCGCTGCGGCCTTCCTGCTTTAGGTCATCCAAAGCTCTAAGTGTGATCATCACGGGCTGACCGGCCCAGGGATGCGGTGTCAGATCAGTAAAACTCTGGCCGGCCAACTCGGAGCGGTCACCGGCTGACAGTGGCAACGCGATTGTAATTGGATCTTCGCTCGACACCTCTGCGGGGCCAGCTACCCGCCGGATCTCTGCCTTGATAGAGGCGACGCCATAATCGTCGGTGGCACCGTACTTGATCACCAGCGCTTGGCGTTGCGATTGGCTCGGCGGGGCATTGAAAGCGACCGTCGGCTTCAGGTCTGGCAGAACGTTCAGCTGTCGACGCAGCAGTTCCTCGCCCGCTTGGCGGACAACAATCACAGCCCCGGAGTTAAGGGTCCCTTCATACTGATAGCCCCGCAGGCCACCTTTGGATCCAATCGCAGAAAACGCAGTTACGCTTTCCTGTTCATCAGAGGACACCAAGACGAGTTGCGGCACCTCTTCACCACCGTTCACCGTCGCCAATACACGACTGCCAATCGGTACAGCCAAGGTCTCAGGTTCAGCGTCGGCTGGGTCTGTTTGAGACGCCGGGACAGTTTGGACCTCACCACCGTGGCGAACTAGAATCGGGTGCTGGCCGGTGTAGGAAGGCGGATTGACCCAAAGGTCGACACTTGGTGGCGCCGCCGGGTTGCCGAGGGCGAAATCGACGGTCAGAGCCGAGACCATTCGGGCCCGGGTCTCGCCCCAGGCAGACGTGAAGCCGATGATCAACAGCAACGTGACAACCGCCCGCAGGCCGAACTGATCAACCGCCGCCCAGATTGGGCGCGGCGGTCCGACACGCCAGCGTCCCATGGCCGTTAACATCCGCTCGCGATGGGTCACCCAGAGCACTCGGCTCATCCGGTCGCCAGCGTTGGAAAGTTTGTCCTCAAGCAATGTGAGTGGCCGGTGGCTGGCACCTGTATCCTCTTCGATACGCCGACGTACACTTTCCTCGTCGGGGCCGGAGTAACCGGTCACGGCGCGGCGCGCCTGCCAGAGAAAGACAGCGAGGAAAAGCGCCAGGATCAGGCCCTGCCAGGGGCCGCCGACCTCATGGCCGATAGCCTGTGGCACCTGCAACAAGGACAGTCCAACGAACAGAGACAGTGTCGCCAAGGGCGGCCAAATCAAAGGCCAGAGCGTTTCCCAAACCAAAATGAAACGCGCGAGCCGGCGCTTACCCCTCAGTCGGGCCAGGGTTTCAATCTTTTTCGGTTCCATCATCCTCGGCACCCTCCTGGCGCGCAGCCTCGCATTGGGCGGCAGCGCGGAGCGGGTTCCGATCGTCCCCACCCGGCTCAATGCCTAAGCACAAGCCGGCGATTGGGAAACCCGGTCGTAAATATTGCCTCACCCGGTAAATTTCGCCCTTCAAGCGGTGCGGGTCAAGTCTGATGGTGGTTAACCTCTGGCGGTTCAGTCCGCTGCTTGGCTGCCGTCCAACCAGTCCGGCAGAGATTCTAGCGCCAGGAGGTCTTCCATGCTCTGTCGACGACGCACGACCTCGAAGCGGTCGCCGTCGACCATCACTTCCGGCGCCATCGGTCGCGAGTTGTAGTTCGAGGCCATGACCGAGCTATAGGCGCCTGCCGACAGAATAGCCAAAAGCGCGCCCTCGGGCATGTCAGGGAAGTCGCGGGCCTGGGCGAAATAGTCACCGCTTTCGCAGATCGGGCCGACGATATCCGTCAATCCGGTTGGGCCCGCGACACGCTGAGGCTCAACCGGCACGATATCATGATGCGCGTTGTACAGCGTCGGGCGGATGAGATCGTTCATGGCTCCGTCGACGATAACGAAACGCCGCTCACCTCCGTATTTCACATACACGACCTTGGCAACCAGGATGCCAGCGTTACCAACCAGGAAGCGGCCTGGCTCGACGCTGAGCCGGCAATCCAAGTCACTGACGGTTTCACGAACGATCCTCGCATAACTGCTCAGATCCGGCTCATCCTCGTTCTCATAGACAATTCCAAGCCCGCCACCGAGATCGAGGTGATCCACGACATGGCCAGCCTGGCGCAGGGTGAGTGTCATCTCGCGCAAGCGGCCATAGGCCTCACGAAAGGGCGAGACCTGGGTGAGCTGCGAGCCGATATGCACAGACAAACTGGATGCTTGGGTGCCCGGGAGGTTGGAGGCAAGGTCGAAGAATTCCGGCGCGCGCTCGATGTCGACACCGAACTTGTTCTCCTTGCGCCCGGTGGTGATCTTCGCATGGGTTTTGGCATCGACGTCTGGATTGACCCGGAGACCAACTGTCGCCTCGTGACCGAGCCGGTTCGCGACCTCTGAAAGGGCCCGCAATTCACTCTCCGACTCGACATTGAACTGTCCGACACCAGCCTCAAGCGCCTGGGCCATTTCGTCTTGGGTCTTGCCGACACCGGCAAAAAGGATGCGCTCGGCCGCCACACCGGCCGCAAGCGCGCGGCGAACCTCGCCGATCGAAACCACATCAGCCCCGGCACCTTCCAGCGCCAAAGCCCGGATCACCGCCAGGTTCGAGTTTGCCTTGATCGCATAAAAGATATCGACGCCCAAACCGGCGAGGGCCGCATCGAAATTCCGGTAGCGCTCGACGAGCGCGCTCCGGGAATAGCAATAGAACGGTGTTCCGACCGCTTCGGCGATTGCCGGGATGGCAACGCCATCCGCATGCAGGATGCCATCTCGATGGGTAAAGGCGCTCATGTTTGATCGCTCCGATTAACGGCTTGGGTAAGCTTTGGGATAGGTCGACGGCTTGTCTGCGGGCGGTTCCGGCGCGCCGCGTTTACCGCAGGCCGTCAAAGGCATCGCCAAGGCCGTCGCGATCACAAGTGCGAGCGCCAGCCGTGAGAGACTGTTTGGTCCTGGACCCATGCGAATGCGCGCGCCATTGTTGCCTAAGGGCCCTTCGACGCCGCGAGATGATTTTTTTTGGAACTGGATCATGACAACACGTCCGATGTCAGCCTTGCCAAAGTTTTCGATATTCGTGGCCACCGCTTTGGCGATCCTGGCCGTTGGTTTCTCTGCTTCAGCCGCGGGGTCTCCGCCACTCGCGGGCAGTTTGTCCGACTTCATCGTCCTTGACGAGGCGCCGCCCACGCCCGACACGCCCTTCATAAGCGCCGACGGGGGATCCATCAAGCTTCACGACTTTGCCGGCAAGCCATTGCTTGTGAACTTTTGGGCCACCTGGTGTCCGCCGTGCATCCGGGAACTCCCAGGGCTTGAGGCTCTGTCTCTCCAAGGTGAAAGAGACGGGTTCGAGGTGCTGATAATCTCTCTCGACAAGGGTGGGCCTTCTGTATTCAAGCCATTCCTGTCTGACCGCCTGGGGCTGGAGCATTTGAAATCGGCCTCTGACCCGCGCGGTAAGCTGGCGCGCGCGCTTGGTGTTCGGGGCCTGCCGGCAACTTTCATTCTCGACAGCCAATCCAAGCTCGTCGGCCTCAAGATCGGCCCGGCGGAATGGGATAGTCCCGAGGCTCTCGCTCTTTTGAAGTATTATGTAAAAAAAGGCAGTTGATCTCTCGCTTCTCGTGAACGATGCATTGCCGCTCGCGGCGCCGAAGAGTTAGACTGTTCGCCAGTTCTAACCCAGGAGACCGAACGTGCTTCGACCGTTGACGGTTTTAAGCGCCGCGCTTGCCATAATTGCGGCGACTATTGTTGGTACGCCATTCCTTGTCTCAAGCGTTTCGGCGCAGACCTCCGCCGACAACGAAATGATTTTCTTCCGGGTCGGCACTGGCGGCGTCAACGGCACATATTATCCGGTAGGCGCGCTGATCGGCAATGCGATCTCCAGCCCTCCTGGGTCTCGCCCTTGTGACAAAGGCGGTAGTTGCGGCGTGCCCGGCTTGGTCGCGATCGCACAGTCTTCGCATGGCTCGGTCGACAATGTGCGGCGCATACAGCAAGGACATCTGGTCTCAGGCTTTGCTCAGGCTGATGTGGTCCACGCGGCTGCGACCGGGACGGGCGTGTTTGACGGTAACCAGCCGATGGACAAATTGCGCGCGCTTGCCAATCTTTTCCCCGAGGCCTTGCATCTGGTTGTGCGTAAGGGAGCCGGTATCAGCACCGCCATTGATCTGAAGGGTCGCCGAGTATCGCTCGATGAGCCTGGTTCTGGCACCTTGATCGCGGCGAAAATCGTATTGGCCGCGCATGGTTTGCGCGAGGCGGATGTGGTGGCTGAATATTTGAAGCCTGGCCCGGCCGCGAGCAAGATGCGTCGCGGTGAATTGGACGCCTTCTTCATCGTCGCCGGCGCTCCTGCAAAAGCGGTAACAAGCCTGATACATGCTGGCGTGGCCCAGCTGACGCAAATCTCGGGTGCTCCCGCCGACAAAATCATCGGTGAGCACCGGTTCTTTTGGAAAACCATGATCGCCAAAGATACCTACGACGATCTCGGCTCGATTGAGACGATCGCTGTCGGCGCGCAATGGGTTGTTTCCGCGGATGTCCCGGACGATCTGGTATACGCTATCTGCAAGGCGCTCTGGCGTGAGGAAACCCAAGCGCTGCTTGCCAACGGCCATCCAAAGGCGCGGTTCATTACCCTCGATACCGCGCTGTCCGGCATCTCCATCCAGCTACACCCGGGCGCAGAACGCTGCTATCGTGAGCTTGGAAAACTGCAATAGCTCCAAGTCGCACGTGTTCAGCGCCACTCCGAATCTGTAAAGGGAATGCCGACGAAATCAGGACGGGGCGAAGACCTGGTTAATGCACGGTATTGCTTTCCGCAAGCGCCAGCGCACGACCGTGGACTTTCCGGCGAACTCCGCTTTCAAGTTGGTCGAATGACATACGGGCCCAGGCCATATCGGTCTGCTTACCGCTATGTACAGCACATAGCAGGGCATCCGCGATCTGGGTTTCCGAGCCGACGATATCGGATACGGATTGAGTCAGAAGCTCGAGAGCTTTTTCAGTTACCATTCTGGTCATAATCTATGTCCTTCATTCTAAAGGATCTGAGGTGAACGCAAACTATCTAAAATTTTATCCAATTGCAAGGTTAAAAATTCCCAACCTGCTTTAAGGCCTAAGTTAGATCCTCTGGTCAGGTGCTCAGTCGCACATTAGGCTGGCCTTGCCCGATGTCCTTCGGGCATTCCAACCGCACCCCAATTGACGGAGGAAACGCCAATGACCGACGAGCTGTTCGAGGCCGGTCTAAAAAACCGCAAAGAGGTTCTAGGGGCCGAGCACGTCAACAATTCGCTGGCATCGGCCGACGAGTTCACCCAACCCCTGCAGGAGTTGGTCACCAAATTCGCCTGGGGCGCGGTCTGGGGACGAGACGAGGAACTTCCGCGCAAGACGCGCTCGATCATTAATCTCGCCATGTTGTCGGCGCTCAATCGGCCGCACGAACTTAAGCTGCATGTGCGCGGCGCCCTTAACAATGGTGTTAGCAAGGAAGAGATGCGTGAGATCTTCCTACAAGTCGCAATCTATTGCGGATTTCCGGCGTCGATCGACGCTTTCCGGACCGCAAAACAGGTTTTCGAAGAAATGGAGCAGGAATAATGGCGAACGACATGCCGAAAATGGGTTGGGTCGGTCTTGGCAATATGGGCTACCCGATGGCCAAGTTGATGGTCGAGGCAGGGTATGAGGTGACCGTGCTCGACCTCGACCGAGCCGTTGTCGACCGGTTCGTCCAAGAGGTCGGCGGCAAGCGAGCCGACACGCTGGCTGAGGTTGGGCGCGAGAGCGATGTCGCCATCACCATGGTGCCAGATGGCAAAGCGGTGCATGCCGTCGCAATTGAGGGCGGCGACAACCTTAGCGCAGGTTTGGCCGATGGCACTTTAGTCATCGACATGAGCTCCTCGGCGCCGACAGGCACGGTCGAGCTTGGCGCTGAGTTGTCGGCCAAGGGCGTGACCTTGATGGATGCACCGGTCTCGGGTGGTGTGCCCCGAGCGACCGATGGCACGCTCGCAATCATGTTGGGCGGAGACGACGAGGCCGCATTGACCCGAGCGACACCGATCCTTGAGATTATGGGCGGCACGGTGTTCCGCACCGGCAGGCTCGGGTCTGGGCATGCGATGAAATGCCTGAACAATTATCTGTCCGCGATTGGTCTGACGGCGGCGAACGAAGCCTTGATCATCGGCGCCAAGTTTGGCCTCGATCCAAGTGTGATGACCGACATCATCAATCAATCGACCGGTCGCAACAGCAATACCGAGCGCAAACTGCATCAATGTGTGTTGAGCCGGACCTTCGATGCCGGTTTTTCCGCCGCCCTGATGGCCAAGGACGTTCGGACTGCGGCCGGCCTCGCCGATGACCAGGACATGTACGCGCCGGTATTGGCGCAGCTCTCAGAGCTTTGGACAAAATTCTCCGACGAGCACCCGGGCGAGGATCACACCGCTTCGGTGAAGCTTTGGGAAGAGGCGAACGGATTTGAATTGAAGGCGGGAGGAGCCGGGTAGGCGGCCACCCACTGACCTAACACAAAATCCGCTTCCCGGACGGAGTGAAACGACGAGCCGGGATCTCGCGGCGGTGTTCAACTCGGATCGAGATCCCGGTGTTGGCTATGCCAAACCGGGAAGCGGGCGACTGTTTTTGCCCCCGACCCCGGCAGCACCCGGTGCAAGAACTCCAAACCGACCTGCAGGCCGGTTTGATCAATCGAATGACCAAGTCCGGGGCAGGTCGTGGTTGTAACCTCGAAGCCGGCGGCGTTGAGCGCTTGCTCGGCGGCCGGTAGCCGCTCGACCGGGACAACGTCGTCCGCCGTTCCATGCACCAGCGTGATTGGCGGGCGGCTTATCGCGTCTTCCGCCAGACTATCCGCGCCAATGAGCGTGCCGGAGTATCCAACCACGCCGGCAATCGTCTCGGACCGCCTGGGAGCGACATAGAGCGACATCATCGTGCCTTGGGAAAATCCGACCAAGGCCAGTTGGCTTGGCGCCAGCCCGGTGCGTTCAAGCTGCTCATCGATATAGGCGTCGAGAATTGGCCACGCTGCTTGCACACCGCCGAGAATTGTTTCGGGGCTACGGTCCTGCAAACTAAACCACTGCCGCCCGAAGGGCGCCATATCGCAAGGATAGGGCGCATTCGGAGAAACGAATTCGACATGCGGCAGGTGTGGTGTCCAGACCGGAGCCAGACCAATCAGGTCATTGCCATCGGCGCCAAGGCCGTGCAGCAGGATCACCAGCGCCCGCGCCGGCTGGCCATCGGCTGGCGGGTGACTTGGTCCGGAAAGGGAAATCAGGCTCGACATAGGCGTGCTTGCTCCATAAACGAAATAGGGTAGTCCCGTATTAAGAAGCCGAGAGCGAGCCCGTCAAGCAAGATGGCACAAATAGTCACTCGATTCGCGCCCAGCCCGACCGGGCATCTGCATCTCGGCCATGCCTATTCGGCGTTGTTCGCTGAGGCCGAAGCCCGTTCCGATGGCGGTCGCTTCCTGGTGCGGATCGAGGATATCGACCGCGGCCGTTGCCGGCCGGAGTTCGAGCGCGACATGCTGGAAGACCTCGCCTGGCTCGGCCTCGACTGGGAACACCCGGAGCGCCGTCAATCGGATCACATGGCGGACTACGAACAGGCACTACTGCGTCTGGAAGCGTTGGGGTTGCTTTACCCTTGCTTCCTCTCGCGTAAGGAATTGAACGAAACGCTGTCGGCTCCGCACATGGCCCCGCTGATGGGACCGGACGGGCCTGCGGTTATTGATACCGACCAGCTGATGGACCCGGATGAGCGCACGCGACGGCTGGCGGGTGGCGAGCCTTATGCACTTCGCCTACGCATGGCGCAAGCGATAGAGCGCGCCGGTTCGCTTGAATGGCTCGACCGTGACCGGGGCCGGCAAGTGGCGACGCCCAGTATCTTCGGCGACGTAATCCTGGCCCGCAAGGACGTGCGAACCAGCTACCACCTCGCGGTTACCGTCGACGACGCGTTGCAAGGCGTGACCTTGGTGACCCGTGGCGAGGATCTGTTCCAGGCCAGTCACGTGCACCGGCTGTTGCAGGCTCTGCTCGACCTGCCGGTACCGGATTACCGTCATCACCGCCTCCTGACCAACGAGACCGGCCAGCGTTTCGCCAAACGCGATCGAGCCGTCACGCTGCGCCAGCTTCGGGGCTTGGATCACACACCGGATGAAGTCCGAGCGATGATCGATTGGAACGGATGACGCACTCGGTCTAACATTCAAAAGTATTTCACCCGAGGAGTTTCGTATGAGTACCTTCCGCGTAGGTGTCAGCCCGGACATCGTTCGTCCTGATGGCAAGTTGACCTTCCCGAGTTACAGCCTCGAAGCGATTTCCTCCCGCGACGATGTTGAGGTCGTGGATCTGGCAAGAACCGGTGAGCTTACGCCCGAGCATGTCGCCGATCTGGATGCGGTGGTGCTGATGCTGGAGCGCGTGACGCCGGCGACTTTTCACACCAACGGGCGCCTGAAACTGGTCGCCCGGATGGGCGTCGGCTACGACACGATAGACGTGCCGGCCTGCACTGAGCGCGACGTGGCGCTCACCATCACGCCGGACGCTGTGCGCCGCCCAATGGCCTCGACAATCGTCGCGTTCGTTCTGGCCTTGGCGCATAATCTGTTTCCGAAAGACAGGATCACCCGAACCGGTGCCCTCGGCTGGCCAGCGCGGCTGGATTATCATGGCCTTGGCCTCGCCGGCCGGGTCATGGGTTCGGTTGGCGTCGGCAATATTGGCGCCGACATGTTCCGCCTGCTCGCCCCGTTCGGCATGCGAATGATCGCCTGCGACCCGTATCGGGACGTAAAGGATGTCGCGGACCTGGGCGTCGAGCTGGTCGATCTCGACACGGTCTTCCGGCAGTCCGACTTTCTGGCGTTCAATTGCCCACTGACTGAGGAAACCCGGCAGATCGGTGGTCGCGATGGCATCGCCAAGATGAAGCCGACCAGCTTCCTGATTAACACTTCGAGAGGGCCCGTGGTTGATCAGAAGGCGCTCTATGATGCGTTGGTCGAGGGTCGACTGGCGGGCGCCGCACTTGATGTATTCGATCCCGAGCCGCCGCCGGCCGACGAGCCTATCTTGAAGCTGGAGAATGTGATCTGCGCGCCGCATTCACTCGGCTGGACGGATGAGATGTTCCGCTCAATGGGCGAGATCAACGCTGGCGCCATCGCCGCAGTCGCGGATGGCCGTGACCCGGAAAATGTGGTCAACCAGCAGGTTCTGGGGCGTGCAGGTTGGCGGGCGAAATTGTCAGGCTAATCAATTAGTCGCGTCCTCGTGACGCGGTTTATTCGTAAGAGATCCAAGGTAATCTAGCACCGGTCCCCGGCGTTTGCATCATGGTCCGGGTTCGCAATTGGAGACGAGACCGATGAAAAACTCTCGCTTTACGGTGACCCCGCTGGCTGGCGCGATCGGTGCCGAGATCGGCGGTGTCGATTTGTCTCGGGACACGGATGATGCGGCAATCGCCGAATTGCGCGCCGCGTTGCTTACCCATGGCGTTATCTTTTTGCGCGACCAGGAATTGACCCCAGCCAGCCAGATGGAATTTGCGCGAAAATTTGGAACCCCGGCAATCTATCCATTCGTTCAAGGTCTGGAGGACTTTCCCGAGATCACTCCGATCATCAAGCAAGAGGATGAGACCGTGAACTTTGGCGGCCTCTGGCATACCGACACCGCTTATCTTGAGCGCCCGCCCCTGGGCACGATCCTCTATGCGTTGGAGGTGCCGGCGGCTGGTGGGGATACCGAGTGGGCGAGCCTTTATGCCGCCTACGACGCGCTTTCAGACGGCATGAAGCAGATGCTTGAGCCCTTGCGTGCGGTCAATCGATCTGAGAAAGGTCGGGTCGCCCAGACACGAGCGAGCGCGATCGCCAGTAGCCCGACGGACCTTAGCAACACCGAGTTGGTCGCCGAGCACCCGGTTGTTCGCACCCATCCGGAAACTGGCCGCAAGGCGCTTTACGTCAACTTGGCTCACACCAGCCATTTCGTTGGCATGACCGAGGCGGAGAGCAAACCAATTCTGGACTATCTGTTCGAGCTTGAGATCCGACCCGAGTTCACTTGCCGCTTTCACTGGCGCTCTGGCTCTATCGCGATCTGGGACAATCGATGCACCCTGCACAACCCAATTAACGATTACCAAGGCTCAAAGCGCGTGATGCATCGCGTGACGCTGGAAGGTGATGTGCCCGCCTGACCGTTTTTTTGGGCTTGGTTCCCTAGCCAAGAGTTAATTTCAAGCGACTTCAGGAAGGAATGCGAATGACCGCCAAATTGCTGTCGCCTTTCACTCTGCGTGGCGTCACGCTGCCGAACCGCATGGTCGTCTCCCCCATGCAGATGTACAAGTCCGGGCCGGATGGGCTTTCGACCGATTGGCATCTGGTGCATCTTGGCAAATACGCCAACGCCGGCTTTGGAACGATTTTCACAGAAGTGCTGTGTGTGGAGCCGCGTGGCCGCAGCACCTATTCGGATGCCGGCATTTGGGATGATGCGCACGTCAAACCCCTGAAGCGTATAGCCGACTTCATCCGGGAGCAGGGGTCTGTACCGGCGGCTCAGATAGGCCACTGTGGCCCGAAAGGATCTCGCCAGCGACCCTATGAAGGCCTGCAGCCACTGAGTGACGAAGGGAGCGAGGCGCCATGGCAGGTGGTGGCCTCCACGGCCGAGCCTTCGGCACCGGGTTATCAAACTCCGCACGCACTCTCAATCGATGAGATCCAAGAAATCGTGGCGGCATTTGGCGAGGGTGCTCGGCGATGTGACGAAGCCGGTTTCGACGTGCTCGACGTCCATGCGGCGCATGGCTATCTCATCCATTCCTTTCTGTCTCCGTTGGGCAACAAGCGCACCGACGCCTATGGCGGCGACCAGGCCGGGCGCATGCGGTTCGCGCTGGATATTGCAGATGCCTTACGCCGCAATTGGCCGGACGAAAAACCAATCCTCTATCGCCTGTCGTGCATCGATCGCATGGAGGGGGGATTGGAAGTCGAGGATACCGTGGCCTTGGCACGAGAACTTCAGGCCCGCGGCATTGATGCCATCGATTGCTCGTCTGGTGGGATCAAGGGGCCGAACTCGCTCTTTAGCTTGGCAACCAAAGCGCCGCCGACCCAAGGCTTCCAAGTGCCACTTTCCGATGCCGTCAAACATGGCTCGGAGATGCCGACCATGGCCGTTGGCATGATCATGGATCCGGAATACGCCGAACAAATTTTGCAGGACGACAAGGCCGATCTCATCGCCGTCGGCCGGCAAGCGCTCTTCAACCCGCACTGGGCTCTGCACGCTGCCCGGGCTTTGAACGAGGGGCAAACTTTCGATGACTGGCCGCCCAACATGGGCTGGTGGTTGGAAGTGCGCCAACGCATGCTGACCTCCACCAACCCTGAAGACTGGCGTATAGGCCCAGCCGCTGCCAACGCGCCGAACCAGGCCGCCGATTGAGGATTGCGCTAACTATCTTGATATAGCCAGCTGCGCCGATCCGCTCGCGATCACCATCAAGACCCAAAGGATCGCCAATCCGAGGCCGGCCCGCATCGCGGTTCGCTCGTCACTGGATTCCCGGTTCGGCAGCGCCGCAAGCAGGATGGCAATCACCGGCACTGACGCCATGGCGACGTGCCCGGCACCGCTGTGTTGCAGGGCTGCAAATAAGGCGAGGGCATCGAAACTTTGTCCGGTCTCGGCGGCGCTCGACATAAATAGGGCATTTGCTGTGACCCCGCTGCCGGTGACATAGGCGCCAACGCCGCCCAAGACTGTGACCACGGTAACCGCCGGATAAAGGCCCAGTTGTGAGACCAATCCGGCAAGCGCTGTCGTGCCTCCGATCTCGACCAACAGTCTCGCTGTTATCAGGAACAGAAAAATGCTGGCGAGTGCGCGCCATGACCGGGCCACCACATGATGGAAAAGCCGACGCCCGGTCTCCGCCCGCAACAGCCGCGTTTGTAGGGCAATTGAAAGCAGGGCAATGGTCAGGAGGGCAATACCTGGCGAGTTGAGGACATGAAACGATACCCGGTCCGTCTCGATGGTGGGATCAATGCCGCTTGCAATCACACGTGGGGCTATAAGTTTTTGCAGAACAACGCCGACGATCAGCAGGCCATAGGGCAGGATCGAAGGTGCGGCCAGGGATTTGCTCAAGCTTCGTCCGGACGATACGAATAACAAAGAAAACAGAATCACCGCGACCCCGCCGCCCACGCCGGCGACCTCGACGCCGATCCAATGAGAGGTCGTGGCGATCCCGATGATCAGCACGGCTCCGGCGAGTACGGCATAAGCGACATCCTTGAGGCCCGACCCTGGGACCAGCAGTAAGCAAAACAGTGGCAGAACCGCCGCGACCGGCCCGCTGGTGGTTACGATGGCTGCGGCAAGAACCTGCGGCGACAGGCCCGAAAGCTCGGCCCCCAGCAAGGCGGAGATGGACAATGCACCCCAAGGCATAAGGCTCATACCGATCAGGGCCAGGAAAATCGCTTTGGCGCGGCTCACGATCTGTAAAAGCAATGGAACCGTCACCAACATCGAGACGCCATACCCGGTTAAGGATTCGAGCATTACGCCGATCCCGAGAGTGATCAGGATAACTGTTCGAGGTGGTGACAGACCCAAGGATTGAATGGCGTCGCCAAGCGCCTTGAGACCGCCAATCCGACTGCTTACTTCGACGAACAGAAGGCCAAGAAAAACCACGGCCCCGACCAGAATTTCAAGAACCAGGGCATCGGAAATAGCGTGCCCTAGATGGTCGAGTTTAACGGGGGCGTATATCCCGGTCGCCCAGAGGGCCAAGGCTGTAACGAGTGCTGCGGCCGCAGCGATCAATGCGTTTTGCCGCAGCACCAACACTGCAAGAACGACTGCTGCGCAAGGCAACAGCGTAAGTAGTGCAATCAATTGAAATCCCCCGTGCCAGTCGGTAAGTCTAGTGGACGGAGGACGGTGCCTCCACCATTTGCTGGCTCAACAAGGGTATTTCGGAAATGGCGGTAAGAAAGCGCGGCATCCTGTTGGTGGAAGACGATCCAGTCCAAGGTTTGGTCTATCAATCTGCGTTGTCGCGATTAAGTTCGGAAATCAGCATCACCAACAATGTCGAGGACGCCGTTCGGATTTTCGCGCGTTCCTCTTTGAGTTTGTGCATCGTCGATCTCGGAATTTATCTGGCTGGAAATACTTACGACAAAAAAGGCGGACTCAATTTCCTCGAACAAGCCAAGGCGATCAACCCGTCGATACCACTGATCGTGCTATCCGCAACGCGGGACCCGGAAATTCTGTTGCCGTGTTTTGAGGCTGGTTGTCATGACTACATCTTGAAAACCGAGGGCTTCGAACAAGCGGTCGATCGTTTGGAGTACTGGATCCGTTCGTACCCCTATGACATGCCAGAGTTGGAAAGCCGTAAGGAAAAGGTGATTTCTGCCCTGAAACGAGAATCCAAGTAACTCCAGCGCGAACTTAGGTAACCCCCAAACCAGTGCCGCTTGGATCGCTACTAATAGAATCAATATGAGATCATTGTTCAACGACGCGATTGAATTTCGGATCTTCTAGGAAGCACGATGTTGGAATCAAGCGAATCTGACGACTTCTCAAGCCGCAAAACCCAATTGGCGATTATTGAGCTTCCTACTATTGGAATCTTCTTGGCTGGACTGATTGTTGCGGCTGTTACGTTCGGCTTTGTAGATGAAAACCAGAAGCACTACGCCGTAGACCGATTTCGGGAAACCAGTGAGCAGATATCGGTTTCTCTCGAACGGATTGTCAAGCGCACAGAAGATTCTCTGAGTTCTATAACTGCTTTCTTTGCCGGTTCTGACAACGCGACCCGAGACCAGTTTCGAATTTTCGTGACAACAGCAATGTCTGATCGCGTTGGGATACAAGCGCTTGAATGGATCCCAAGAGTATCCGGTCCCGATCGTGAAGCGTTCGAGCGCGCGGCCCGAACCGATGGATTAAAGGAATTTACATTCCGCCAAATCGGCGATGGTGGAATGGTGCCAGCATCGCGCCGGGCTGAATATTATCCGGTTTACTACGTCGAACCGCTTGCCAAAAATGAGAAGGCGCTCGGCTTCGATCTTGCCTCTAATCAAATTCGGAAATCGGCATTGGAATTGGCCCGTGATACAGGGGCCATGGTTTCAAGTGCCAGAATTACATTAGTACAAGAGTCTGCCAAACAGGCGGGTGTGGTGGTTTTCGCTCCGATCTATAGCGATGGCAAAATACCCAAAACCTTGGAAGGCCGCCGTCGTGGGTTGAATGGGTTTGGCCTTGGCGTGTTCCGGGTCGGCGATCTTCTCCAGTTCGCGATCTCCAGCGCAGCATCGGACGATCGCCGAATTGTGGCTCTGTATGACGCTGCAGACACCGACAACGCGTCACCGCTTCATGTCATTGGTCTCGACGAACCTGAAAAATGGCCCTCGATGTCGCAGCTCAAGTTGGGCCAATCCTACGAAAAGAAGATCGTCTTCGCGGGGCGGGAGTGGCGGCTGCTTGTTGCCACCAGATCCGGCAACTTTGCGTCCAAGCAGCCGTGGCTCCCTTGGATAAGCGCGATTGGCGTCTTTCTTATCGTCGTGCTCGCCGGGTTTTATGTGTACACGATCGCCCGGCGAAGAGAGTACGCGGAGGCCTTGGTAAGGGAGCGGACCCACGATCTTGAATTCGCCGCCTCTGTCCTCCGTTCCAGCGAAGAACGCCTCCACGCCGTTGTTGAGCATATCGCCGACGGAATTATCACGATAAGCGACGACGGTATTATTCAGACGGTCAATCCGGCGACAAAAGACATGTTCGGATACACGTCCGAACACCTAGTCGGCCGCAATGTCAAAATTCTAATGCCGGAACCCTACCGAGGAGCGCATGACACGTATCTCCAAAACTACGCGAAGACCGGTATAGCCAAGATTATTGGCAGTGGTCGCGAGGTCGAGGGCCTCAGGGCGAACGGTTTGACTTTCCCTATGGAACTTCAGGTGACTGAACTCCAATTGGGTGGAGACAGGCTTTATCTCGGTCTCGTGCGTGACATTACCGAACGCAAAGAGGCGGACCGTTTGAAGAACCAATTTGTATCTACTGTTAGCCATGAACTGCGTACGCCTCTGACGTCCATTCGCGGCTCGTTGGGGATGGTTGAGAGCGGCGCGCTCAGTGAACCCAAACAGATTTCTCAGATGATCAGCTTGGCGGTAAGGAATACCGAGCGCTTGATCAATCTCGTCAACGATCTTCTCGATATTGAAAAACTCCAGTCAGGTGACCTGGAGTTTAAATTTCAAGACGTCGATATTCGTGCGCTGACCGAAAGTGCGATAGAGACCAACCAACCTTACGCGACGGAACACGGGGTTGAACTCGAGTTATCGGCAACGACCGATGGCGTGGTGGTGAACGGTGACCCTGACCGATTAATGCAGGTCTTGGTAAATCTGATCTCCAACGCTGCGAAGTTTTCACCAAATGCGGGGCTGGTCAGAGTGTCGAGCGTGCTTCACGGCCGTTCGGTCAGGGTTTCGGTTTCAGATCAGGGGGGCGGTATTCCGGATCATTTTAGAGGAGAGATTTTTACGCGATTTGCTCAAGCAGATTCCACCGATACCCGCCAAAAGGGCGGTACCGGACTCGGGTTGAGCATCTCGAAAGCGATCATCGAAAAACATGGGGGAGAGATCGGCTTCGAAACAAAAACCGGTGTGGGGACGACGTTTTATTTCGATCTTCCGGTACGTGTGGAAGCTGATGACCCCGCGTGGAACGAGATTGGATTGCCAAGCTCTTCGGAGAAACAAGCAGGTCAAAAACAAGGGCGGGTCCTCGTGCTTGAGGACGAACCGGATGTCGCCAAGTTGTTGCGAGCGATGCTTGAAAGTGATGGCAACGAAGTTGAGGTCGCTGCCAATGCAAAGGAGGCAAGGGAATTACTGAGCGCCAAACATTTTGACTTGATGACGGTCGATATCATGCTTCCCGATGAGGATGGTATTGGTCTCATTCGCGAGCTCCGAACGCAACGCGCGTTTAGGGATCTAAAGACTGTGATTGTTTCTGCGAAAGCAGGCTCGGACCAGTATGAGGTTGTGACCGAAAAAATGGGGATCGTCGATTGGCTCGACAAACCTATCGACCAAGCCAGATTGTTGAGTGCGGTTCAAGGGGCCATCGGCGCCCGCAGTGGTCCCGGTATGCCGCGCGTCCTGCACATCGAGGACGACAAGGATCTTTGTCAGGTGATGATGGCGCTAATAGGCAACACGATGGACTACGTCTTCGTGCAAAGCCTCAGCGATGCGCGGCGGATTATAAACGCGCAAAAATTTGACATCGTGATCATCGACCCAGGCATGCCTGACGGGTCTGGGATCGATATGATACCCGAACTGGCTGGGACGCTTTGCGAAGATGCTCGCACGGTGATTTATTCGTCAGATGACCTGTCTGCAGATTTAATAATGCCTGTCGATCGCAAACTGCTTAAATCCAGGAACACAACTGAGGAACTCTTGTCGGTCATACGTCAATTGACTGCGGACAGATCAGACTACAAACGCGGGCAGTAAAGGCGAATTGGCTAGCCCCGGACTAGAGTTCGTTTGCGTCGACAATCCCTGAGACAAACAATCTAATCTGATTTTACGTCCATTTCTGCCAGACGGTTGCGGGCTGCGTCTGCCTCGGGGCTGGAGGGGGCGTTCTCGATAACCGCCAGCCAATCCCGACGCGCGCCATCCCGATCTCCGGCCAGGCGCTTCAGAAGACCGCGCTCCAGCAGGGCGCCTGGATGATCCGGTGCGCGCGACAATGCCGATTCCAAATCGCGACGGGCCAACGCGGTTCGTCCTAGAAAGCGATTGGCGGTCGCACGATAAACCATCGCCTCGACATGGCTGCGGCTTACTGAGAGCGCTCGGCTCAAGTCATTGATCGCCTGCGCGTGTCGACCAAGAGATATCCGGCTGACGGCGCGATCAACCAACAAATCAGCATCGCTGGGCGAAAGTGCTAGAGCATGCGTTTGAACCGTATCCGCTTGATCTGGCTTTCCCGCCAGTGTCCAAGCTTGGCCCGCCTGGACCAACATGCCGAATTTGAGATCGGTGCGATTGCTTGGGGTCTGCGACGCCAACACCTCCAACCGGCTCGCCGCCTCGGCGTATTGTGATAGACCGATCAGGGCGACGGCGACACAATGGCGCGCCGGCAAATCGCCTCCCAGAGCTACCCACGCAAGGCCACTCTCATAAGCCGCCGGCGGATCCGATCGGGCGAGTGCCATACAGGCATCGTATTCCCGCGCATGGTTGATCTCGTCTGCACCTACGTTTGCCGAAACAAAGCCCAATAGACTGACGAGAATGAGTTTGTGAGCCCTCACGATCCGTCTATCAACTCGTCCAGGGTCCGGGCGAGTAAACTCAAATCGCTGTCCTCGGAGAGCCTGTGATCTCCCTCTTTCACCAGTTGAATTCTGACATCTTTGCTCGCGACGGCCTCAGTGGTGCGGATGGCGAGTTGGTAGGGCACGTCCTCATCCTTCATGCCATGCAGCAGCCGAACCGGGCAACGGATGGCCAACTGGTTTCGCAACAAAAGATGGTTCCGACCTTCGACGATCAGGTTGTAGGTGATGGTGTAGGGCTCATCGCTATAATCGGATGGGGCGCGATAGACGCCGTCCCGACGCAGGGTTTCGCGAATCTCTTCGGAAAATCCGGCCCACATCAAATCCTCGGTGAAATCCGGCGCTGCGGCTATTCCAATCAACGCCGAAACTCTGTCCGAGCGTTTGACCGCCGTTAGCATGGCCATCCACCCGCCCATGGACGAACCGATGACAATCTGCGGGCCGTCTGTTTGCGCGTCGAAAACGGCCAGCGCGTCGGAATGCCAGAGCCCGATCGTTCCATCGGCGAAAACACCTGACGACTGTCCATGGCCCTGATAGTCGAAGCGCAGGAATGCTTGGCCGCGCTGTCGTGCATAAGCCTCCAGCATCATCGCCTTGGTTCCGGTCATGTCCGAGGCGAAGCCTCCCATGAAGACAATTCCCGGGCCCTTGCCTTCGAGACGATGATAGGCGATACGGGCGCCGTCGGGCTTGTCCAGGAAGCTCGGATTTTCGTCAGGCTGGGCGGTATCCGACATTGTGCTAAACTTCCTTCATCTGGAACAATCGCGGGCGCATCGCGGGTGAGCGAACAACCCATTATCCAGCCGGCGGAGCTCCCGCCGGCCACTGACGATCCTAGCAATGTCGCCGAGGATTACGAAATCTTCCGACCCGATGGTTGGAAGAAGCGACCGACCGTGATGCAAATCCTGCCACGCCTTGTCTCCGGCGGTGTCGAGCGCGGTACGGTGGATATCGCTCAGGCGCTTGGCCGGGTGGGATGGAATTCGATCGTGGTCTCGGCCGGTGGCGCTATGGTGCACGAGGTTGAACGCGCCGGCGCAACCCATATAACGCTGCCGGTTCATAACAAGAATCCTCTCACTTGGCGTCGCACTTTCGACCAGCTGGTCGATTTGATTTATCGCGAGAACGTCGACATTGTGCATGCGCGATCGCGGGTTCCAGCCTGGCTTGGTTGGCGCGCAGCACGGCGCAACAAGGTTCCATTCGTCACCACTTTTCACGGCCGATACGCTGACAGCAATCCGCTGAAGCGGCTGTACAACTCTGTCATGGTTCGCGGTGACAGGGTTATCGCCATTTCGCATTACATTGGCCAAGAGCTTACCCGACGCTATCCGGCCAGCGCCGAAAAGCTGCGCATCATCCCACGGGGTGTGGACTTGGAGTTGTTCGACCCGGACCGGGTCAGTGCAGAACGGCTAATCAAATTTACCAATGAATGGCGATTGCCGGACGGGGTGCCCGTGATTATGTTGCCCGGCCGCGTGACCCGTTGGAAGGGCCACGAACTGCTGCTCGACGCGCTCACCCAACTCAGCGACATTGATCTGCATTGCCTGATGGTTGGCTCGTTCGAGGGCAAGGAAAGCTACAAAGCCAAGCTGGAGGCCAGGATCAACCAGCTCGGCCTGACCGCGCGGGTTCACATCGTCGGCGCTAGCCGCGACATGCCGGCGGCTTACAAATTAAGTGACGTGGTTGCCGCCCCATCGCTTGACCCAGAGCCTTTTGGCCGCGTGATGATTGAGGCCCAAGCAATGGGCCGGCCGGTGGTCGCCGCGAACCACGGCGGGGCCACGGAAACCGTGATCGATGGGCAGACCGGCTTCCTCTTTGGGCCGGGCAATCCCGACGCACTGGCCGAGGGCATCCGTCGAGCGCTCGCGCTTTCCGAGGCGCAACGTCAGGCCATGTCCGAGGCAGCCATCAGCCACGCACGGACCAATTATTCCAAGCACGATATGTGCCTGCGCACACTTTCGGTCTATGCCGAGGTGTTGCCGGATCATATCGGCGCGCGACTAGCCTGAGCCTCCCAAACTGACCATGGCCGAGACGAATATTCTTGTCATAAAACTGGGCGCATTCGGGGATTTCCTCTACGCGCTCGGCCCGATGCAGGCCATTCGCCGCCATCACCCGACGGCTCGATTGTCGCTGCTGACCAGACCGGCCTATCGCGACCTGGCCGAACGGTCCGGCTTGTTCGATGAAATCCAGATCGACGATGAGCCCAAGGCCTGGAACATTGCGGGCGTCCTAAGATTGCGGCGCTGGCTGAGAGGTGCTGGGTTCACCCGGGTTTACGATCTCCAAACCTCGGACCGGACAAGCTCGTATCGCAAACTATTTTGCCCCGGCCCTTGGCCCGAATGGTCCGGTATCGTGCCGGGCGACCCGCTCTATCATCATTACAAACGCCCAACCTTGACCCACACAATCGACCGCCAGCGCGAGCAATTGCGGATCGCCGGGATCAATGATGTGGCGCGGTCCGATGTTTCCTTCATGGACGGCGATATCACCCGATTCGCATTGTCGGTGCCGTTCGTCCTGCTGATCCCCGGTAGCTCGGCCAAGATGAAGATAAAGCGCTGGCCTGCCGAAAAATACGCTGATCTCGCGAACCGATTGGCGGCAAAAGGTTTGACGCCGGTGGTGCTCGGCGGGGCGGAGGAAGCCGATGCGATCGAGGTTATCCTGTCAGCCTGTGCGCAGGCGGTTAGCCTCTCCGGTCAAACGACGATTTTCGATATCCCGGCACTTGGCAGGCGTGCGGCGTCGGCGATCGGTAATGACACCGGCCCGATGCACGCGGTTGCTCTTACCGGTTGCCCGACCGTGGCGATCTTCAGTGAACTGTCATTTCCGGCAAAGGCAGGGCCAAGAGGCGAACACGTACGTCTGTTGGTTCGCGAGAACTTGGCGGATCTGCCGGTCGACGAGGTCGAAGCGGCGGTGATGCCACGCTAGTTGATCGTCACTAGGGGATCTGCAGCACAACGCGGCTGACGGATTTGATCCGGCGTTGATAGTCACTATTTTCTAATAAAACCCGGCTCGCCGGAAGGCCCTTTGGCGTGAGCATAATCCATATACAATTGAAAAGACGCTCCAAAGTCAGATTCTTCAAAGCACTTCTCAAGTTTTCCTCGAAAATACTCGTATAGTTCTATTTCTCTTTCAACTTTTTCTTCTATCAACTTTCGTAGCGAAACTGGAAGGGAAAAGAATGACGGTCTGAACCGATTAGTAATATGTCGTGGTGAATCGACCCACGGAACTACAGTTGGCAATCCAAGATTACGAGACAGCAAAAAAATACTCTTGTCGAATTCTTCTGTAATTCCAACAAATAGAAATTTATTCTCTAGATTGTGATAAGCTAATCGGTTGTCGTTTTCGTTAAGCTCAGTCGATGCGTCCTGAGTACTAAAATGGCCGTCACAACAAATGTGCTCCTCCATCCTCGCCAATCTATGTATATAAAACTCTAAATGATCATGCTGATCTACAAAGACCGGGAAATCGCGCATGTTGTCAAATCTAGAGAAACGACGATTAACCCAGAAATAATCGGATACCACCCGTTCGCACGGATGCCTCAACATCGTAAAATATTGTGCATTTATGCCAACATACTCGGGCAGACCATACAGATGATGCCCGGAGAAAAACACTTTTCCTTCGGTATTTAGTAGCGCCGCGTCATCCTCCATACTGGATAGGTCATGGGCTACCCTGACTGACTGGTAGTCTTCTAAGGACGCCTCGAGTATCGTTCTCAACAGGTTGCCACCGGTTTGTACGAAATGTGCGAAATAGAGTTTTTCCGGCGGAGTGGGTGAGTTCTTATAATTTCGATCCCGTATTCGATACCTCGACAGCAAATTTGGTCTCCTTCCACACATATTTAGACATTATGTCCGCATCTTAGCGGGCATTGCTTGTATAGCCTCCAATTAGACCCCGATGATAGTCGAACAGGCTCTAGCCTGGATGATTTAGCTGGCTGTACCGAGATTCTTGTTAAACAGGGCTCTTAAGCAGCTGCCAGACACGAGCGGGCAAGACCGGCTGCGACCGCCGCAGTGCGCCTAATCGCGTCCCAGTCCTGCGCCGCCAACGCATCCGCTGGCGTGGCCATGCCGCCGCCGATGCAAATCACGTTCGGGCACGCAAGGTAGTCCGGCGCATTCTGGAGCGTCAATCCACCGGTCGGACAGAAGACCACGTCCGGGTAGACCGGTGCGAACTGCTTCAAACCGTAGACCCCACCGGAGGCTTCAGCCGGAAAAAATTTCAGGGTATCGAGCCCAAGCCGGCGGGCTGTCATGATTTCAGAAGATGTCTGCACGCCGGGTAGAAACGCGATCCCGGCCGCATTTGCGGCCCCCGCCATTTCTGGAACCAACCCCGGAGAAACGGCAAAGACGGCGCCGGCGTCCCGCGCCCGCGCGAAATCGGCCTCGTCCAAGACCGTCCCGACCCCGACACTCGCCTCTGGGAACGCTTTGGCGACCCGGGAGACAGCCTCAAGTCCTGCCTCGGTTCGAAGCGTGATCTCGATGACAGGCAAGCCGCCAGCGATTAACGCACCGGCCAGATCGGTTGCCATTGCCGCATCCTCGATTGTCAGGACTGGGATGACCGGGCTCCGGGCCAATACCGCGCGAATGGTCATGGCGTTCTCTCTCCACTGCGTTTAAACCGTGGGCGACAATAGCAAACTGGCAATCGTGCGCACCAGGAATCGACATGAAAGACGGCGATCAAATCTCACTCATCCGGTTCATCCCGCCGGAAGCGCGGCGGGTGTTGGAAATTTCAGAGCAGCCGAGCAAGCTCGCGGAAATTTCCGCTGAGCGCAGCCCGAATGCCAAGATCTTCTGGTCGGTGCCAGGCGGCGTGGTTCCGGCCGGCCCGCTGGATTGCATCGTGGTATTCGACAGCCCTTCACCGCAAGAGGGTTATGACACGATTAGCCTGGCCCTCGAATTGCTCGCGGACGGTGGGCAGGTGATTGCGGCTGGGGGGTTGGTTTCGGAGGATCAATTGGGTGCCGCTGATTGCTCGGTATTTGAGCGCGCCGGCCATATCCGCGCCGTAAAACGCGGGCCCAAGGTCCGGCCGGTCCTGTTGCATTGCTCGATCCCGGTCGCCAACGAAAATCACGCCGACATCCGAATTCATCGCCCGAATGCCTTCCTGCGCACCATTCCGGGCCTTCGCCCGATCTCTCAGATCGAGTACATCAACAACGGGATCGCTGAGGCCAATGAGGCGAAAATTCTCCTCCTGCACCGCTCGATCATGCGCGAAGAGCGTGACATGGGGTTCTTGCGCTCGGTGCTCGACCAGAATTATCTGATCGTCCAAGAGATCGACGACGATCCCAGGCATTTCGAAGACTCCTACACCAAGGACAACAGGTTCGCCTTGCGCTGTGCCCATGCGGCCCAAACCTCGCGCCAGCCGGTGGCTGACTTCCTCGGCGAAACCCTGGATGATGTTGCGATCTTCGCCAATCAAATGGCCTTCCTGCCGGCGTTGCGGGAGCCGATCAAGCGCAAGGCGGTTCGAGTGTTTTTCGGCGCCTTCAACCGCGAACCGGACCGCGACGAAATTCTCGGCGCCATAAACCGGGTCATTGAACGGAGCGATCGGCCGATCGAATTTGAGGTGATCCACGATCGCGGTTTCTTTGACGGGCTGAAAACCGATCGAAAACGGTTCACGATCCGGATGAACTACGAACTCTACCTCGACATTCTGCGCCGCGCCGACATCGCATTGTTGCCGCTGCTGGACACCCAATTCAACCGCTGCAAATCGGATTTAAAGTTCATTGAGTCGGCTGCGCACGGTGTCGTGGCAATCGCTTCGCCGACGGTCTATGCCGAAACGGTTCGGGATGGAGAGACCGGTGTGCTCTACCGGTCGCCAGAAGAGTTCGAGGAACGGTTCACC
The DNA here is from genome assembly GCA_018699735.1 of Rhodospirillaceae bacterium. Lineage (GTDB taxonomy): Bacteria > Pseudomonadota > Alphaproteobacteria > Thalassobaculales > Thalassobaculaceae > JABIRP01. The sequence continues at coordinate 28,647 of JABIRP010000236.1, forward strand.
CGTCTGGTCGCGGAGGAGGCCCGCCGCCTTGCTATACGAGAGGCCGCTTGGGCCTATGTTCGCGACGAACGCATGCTGGCCGACCACTATCGGGCACGGCATGACTGGTATCTCAACCTGATCGACCGCGCCGACGAATTGCGCGCCGCTCACCGCGCGCGGATGCCGGAGATCTACGGTTAAAGCCTGCTCGACCCTCCGCGATAGTCCGTGACCACGACGAGAGCCCGGCACTACGGTTTGGTTCGGCGTAAAAAATCCGCGTTCTGGTCGCAGCGGAGCGAAAAGTCAGGATCTCGCGGCGGTATTTAACTCTGATCAAAGCCTCCAACAAGCCGCTTGGCAGCCGTGACCACGATCCGCAGCGCGTCGGTCGAGCCGTCAGCGTGACCTTTTTCAAAGTCGCCCTCGATCTGGCCCATCTGGTTGGTGATATGCGCAAAGCAAACCACCTGTTTGCCGCGCGCTTCGGCAAAGGCATAGAGGGCTGCCGCCTCCATCTCGACGGCCAGCAGACCGCGCTGTCGCATCGCAGCAATGGCTGCTTCGGTTTCCCGAAAGGGCGCATCGGTGGTCCAGGTCGCTCCCCGAGGCACTGAGACGCCGAGCGGGTCGAACGCGCCCTCTAAGCTCTCGATCAAGGTTTTGGGTGCGGTGCTGTAGGCGGCAGGTGGCATGTAATGATAGCTCGTGCCTTCGTCCCGCAAGGCGCGGTCGATCAGGATGAAATAGGGTGGCGCCTGTACCGGTGCGATTTGCCCGGAGGACGTCATGCTGATCAGCAATTCGCAGCCCGATGCGAACAACTCTTCAGCGACCAGCACGGCGAAGGACGAGCCGACCACACATCCGACGATGCCGAAGGTCATCCCGGTTTCTTCAAATTCGAAGAGTTCGGTGTGATAGCAGACCCAACCCTCATGCGGCCTGGCTCGGCCCTCGGATTTGAGGCGGCGCAATATATCGCCGTCCGGGTCGAGCAGACAGACTTTTGGAACCGATTGGAGGGCCGCCGACTTCTGGCGCCTTGCTTCGCGCAACAGGCTCTCGGGCGTGAAAGCCGAGGGTGCCGAGTAGTTCTTGTCGGCTAGAATTGGCGGTCGGTCGTCTTCGGTCATCGCCAAGGGTCTCCAGCGAAACTGAATTAAGGTGCGACCCTCCGGTAGCATGGATGGTCACGGCGGCATATGGTCGGAATAGGGTCTAGCAGTCACATCTTCAGGAAATTCACATGGCCGACATCATCAACGCCTTCGTCGACGGCGGAGAATTCAGGATCGAGGGCGCGGCGCAAGGCTCTCTCGCCAACCCGCTTACCGGCCGCAGCTTCGTTGCCAAGGACTTGTTCGACGTCGCCGGGTATCCGACCGGGGGCGGCAACCCAGATTGGCAACGCGATAACCCGACCCCGACAGCGCATGCCTGGGCGGTGCAAACATTGCTCGACGCTGGGGCGAGCTTGATCGGCAAAACCATTACCGATGAGGTTTCTCTCGGCATCCTCGGCGAGAACCCGTTCTACGGCACGCCGTTGAACAGTGCGGCACCCGACAGAGTGCCGGGCGGGTCGTCCTCGGGCACGGCGGCGGCGGTCGCGGCCGGGCTCTGCGATACCGGACTTGGCAGCGATACCGGCGGCTCGGTCCGGGTGCCGGCGAGTTTTTGCGGGCTCTATGGAATTCGCCCGACCCACGGTCGCCTGGATCTGACCGGAATGCTGCCCCAAGCCCCGTCCAGCGACACGACCGGATGGTTTGCCCGCGATGCGGCAACGTTTCGGGATGTCTCTTCTGTCTTATTGGGCGAGACCATCGACACATCGACACCAACACGTTTGGTGATTGCGGTTGACGCCTTCGGGTTTTGCGAGCCGGAGACCACGCGGGCCCTCAGTCCCTTGGTGGAAGCCCTCGCCGGATTGGTCGATGACGTGACCGAAGAGGTGATGGCGCCGCAAGGTCTATCGGTTTGGGGCCGGGCACAACGCACCCTGCAACCGGCCGAGGCCTGGGCGACCTTCAGCGATTGGGTCGAACGAACCAACCCGAGGCTCGCTTTTAATGTCGCCCGTGGCCTGGTCATGGGCTCGCAGGTGCCCGAGGCCGACTGGCACTGGGCCAACATGATGCGGCGCGAGGTGCGCGCCCGGTTGGAGTATTTATTGCCACCCGGAACCGTGCTTGCGATGCCGACCACACCTTTCCCGGCACCGAAGAAGGGGCTGCCGTTGGCCGAACAAAACCGACTACGCGATTTGATCCTCTGCCTCTGTGCCCATGGCGGCCTCGCCGGCCTGCCCCAGGTGAGTATTCCTGGCGGGCTCGTGGATGGCGCCCCCGTCGGGCTTTCAATTTTGGCTGGACGGATGGAAGATGCCCGCTTGATCAGTCTTGCCTGCGCATTGGAGAATGCAAGAACATGAGAGATTACACACCTAACATCCCCGAGGTCGTCGAGGAGGTGCGCCAGAAGTTCGAGCGCTATGAGGCCGCCTTGACGGACAAAGACGTCGACGTTCTCGACGACACATTCTGGCGCAGTCCCTTCACCGTGCGCCTGGCGATGAGTGAGCATGGTTACGGCTATGACGCTATCCACGAGCACCGCGTCGCCAGGCCTCCAGGACCAGGCATAAAGGAAAAGCGTATCCGCCTGGAAATCCTGACGATCGGAACCGATGTTGCGACGGTCAATTTGGAGTTCAAGGTGCGCGGCAAGGAGCTGATCGGCCGGCAGAGCCAATCCTGGGTCAAGTTTCCCGAGGATGGCTGGAAGGTTATCAGCGCCCATGTGTCGACCACGGACGGCTCCAAGCTCTGGTGAGGATGAGGCCTGGATGACCAGCGACTTCGCAGAAGCGGCAACGACCATACGCACGCGTTTGAACGAACAGGTGCCGAAGCTTGCCGTCGTGCTCGGTAGCGGGCTCGGACCGGTTGCCGATGCGATCACGAGCCCAACTGTCATCGACTACGCCGATATTCCGGGCTTCCCACGATCGACCGTCTCGGGCCATGCCGGGCGCCTGGTGTCGGGAGACCTCGGCGGGCGGCAAGTGCTTTGTCTACAGGGGCGGTTTCATTTCTATGAGGGGCATTCGGCGGCGGCAATTGCGCTGCCGGTCCGGGCGTTGAAAGCGGCCGGTGTCGAGATCTTAGCTCTGACAAACGCTGCCGGCAGTTTGCGTGCCGATATGCCGGAAGGCAGCTTGATGCTGGTGACCGACCACATCAACTGGGGTGGTGTTAACCCGCTGATCGGTGAGAACGACGAGCGCACCGGCCCAAGGTTCCTCGATGTAACCCAAGCCTATGACGTGGATCTCGCGAACAAACTTCGCCGCGCTGCGACCGCGCGCAACATTACACTACACGAAGGCGTGTACCTGTTTTGCACCGGCCCGAGTTTCGAGACCCCGGCGGAAATTCGCGCCTTTCGAACCTTGGGGGCGGATGCGGTCGGCATGTCGACGGTGCCGGAAGCGTTGGCCGCCCGGCATTGCGGGATGCGGGTTGCGGCCATTTCCTCAATCACCAACCTTGCCGCCGGCATGGCGGGTGGTGCGGCGCTCGATCATGCCCACACGTTGGTTCAAGCCGGCACCCTGGCAACGCCGATGCAGGCTCTTATCGAAGAATTTCTCCGCGAATTGGACATGTTCTAGCCGTGCTGTTCCAGGAAATCATCCACGCGAAATGCCTATGCCATCGTTTGTCTGATGCCGAAATACAGACCATGGTCGACGGGATCACGGATGGTGCGGCGAGCGAAGGCCAAGTGGCAGCCTTCGCCATGGCGGTGCTGCTGAACGGCATGGAGACCGAGGAGGTCGCATGCCTGACATGTGCATTGCGCGATTCAGGCAGCGTGCTTTCCTGGGATGCCGACGCGCTTGGCGGACCGGTACTCGACAAACACTCAACCGGCGGGGTGGGTGACAAGGTCAGCCTGATGTTGGCGCCGATGATCGCGGCGGCCGGTGGTTTCGTGCCAATGATTTCCGGCCGCGGCCTTGGGCATACCGGCGGAACTCTGGATAAGCTGGATGCGATTCCCGGATATGAGAGCCAGCCCGGTCTAGAGCTGCTGCGTCGCACGGTGCAAAGCGTCGGGTGCGCCATCATCGGACAGACCGACGATCTGGCGCCGGCCGACCGTCGCCTCTACGCCATTCGAGATGTAACCGGGACGGTGGAATCGGTTCCGTTGATCACTGCCTCCATCCTGTCGAAAAAGCTGGCGGAAGGGCTGGACGGATTGGTTATCGACGTTAAGACCGGCTCTGGCGCTTTCTTGCCGGGCATCGAGCCTGCACGAACTCTGGCGCGCTCGATCATCGATGTGGCCACCAGTGCCGGCGCGTCGATCTCGGCGCTCTTGACCGACATGAATCAGGTGCTCGGTCGTACCGCCGGCAATGCGATCGAGGTGACCGAGGCGATTGATTTTCTGACTGGCGACCATCGCGAAAACCGACTGGAAGCCGTGACCGTGGCGCTCGCAGGTGAGATGCTGGCCTTGGGCGGCCTCTCAGAGAGCGCCGAGGACGGCGAAAGCCTCGCCCGCCGGGTGCTCGACGACGGCTCGGCGGCCGAACGGTTCGCCAGCATGGTGCGCGCGCTCGGCGGCCCAGGCGATTTGATTGAGCGGCCGGCCGAGCATTTGGCGGCCGCACCCGTTTCGCGCCCTGTTACGACCGATCGAGGATACGTCTCGGCCATAGACGTGCGGGAGGTTGGGGTGGCGGTGATCGAGCTTGGTGGTGGGCGGCGACTTGCGAGTGACGAGATCGATCCAGCGGTTGGCCTCACCGACATCGCCGGGATCGGTGAGGAAGTTGGCCCTGACGCGCCGCTCTCAATCGTACACGCGCGCACCGAGGCCATGGCGGAGGAGGCTGTCGAGCACTTGCGGCGGGCCTACACGATTTCACCAGATCAATCTGAGCCCGGCCCGGCTGTGATTGAGCGTATGGGAGCCACCGGGTGATGACTCGTGCCTTCCTGATCGTGCTGGACTCTCTCGGCGTCGGAGGCGCCCCGGATGCGGCGCGATTTGATGAAGAGGGTGCGGACACCCTCGGTCATATTGCTGAGGCCTGCGCTCAGGGGCAGGCTGACGGGTATGGACGATCCGGGCCGCTGCGGTTGCCAAATCTTTCGAGGCTCGGCCTCGGCGAGGCATGCCGTGCTGCAACCGGACGGGTTCCGCCGGGATTGGAGCATGACGGCCGCATTCCGGGTGCTCATGGCTGCGCCGCGGAACGCTCGCTTGGAAAGGACACACCGTCGGGGCATTGGGAACTTGCGGGTGTGCCGGTCGAGTTCGATTGGCATTACTTTCCCAGAACCATCCCCACTTTTCCGGCCGATCTGACGGATGCGCTGGTCAGGCGGGCTGAGCTTCCGGGTTTGCTCGGCGACTGCCACGCCAGCGGGACAGAGATTATCGAGCGGCTCGGTGGAGAGCATGTTCGGACCGGCAAGCCGATCGTCTACACCTCGGCCGACAGCGTTCTGCAGATTGCCGCGCATGAGGAGCACTTTGGCTTGGAACGGCTCTACGAGACTTGCCGGATTGCGCGTCAATTGGTCGATCCGTTGAATGTTGGCCGGGTGATCGCAAGGCCTTTTATCGGCAGTGACGCGGCTTCGTTCCGGCGAACCGGGAACCGAAAAGATCTGGCGGTGCCGCCGCCAGCCCCAACCCTGCTCGACCGACACCAGGCCAAGGGCGGGCAGGTTATCTCGATCGGCAAGATCGGTGACATCTTCGCGCATCAGGGAACCGGCCAAGAGATCAAGGCTGATGGGAACGCGGCGCTCTTTGCGACCTTGATGGAGGAAGCCCGCGAGGCTGGAGAGGGTGCGCTGGTGCTGGCCAACTTTGTCGATTTCGACACGCTCTACGGCCATCGTCGCGACGTTGCCGGTTACGCGGCCGCACTGGAAGCCTTCGACCGACTGCTGCCGGAGTTCGAGGCGGCACTCTGGCCCGGGGACCTGGCCATCATAACCGCCGATCATGGTTGCGACCCGACCTGGCCCGGTACCGACCACACACGCGAAACCGTCCCCATTGTGTGCTTCGGCCCGGCCGCTCCCTCTGGCGCGCTCGGGTGTCGGGAGAGCTTCGCCGATATTGGCCAGACATTGGCTGAACATTTGGGTGTTGAGCCGCTTGATTTCGGCACCAGTTTCTATCGGACCGGCGCGTGAGCGTCCGACGATATCAGGCTCCGTCAGACGGTGCCCCAACATCGGCCATGCTCACGGCCTGGGAGGAAGACGGTTTCCTCATTCTCGACGGTTTCCACACCTTCGACGCTTGCGAGAAGTTGCGCGCCCGGGCCCTCGAGATCGTCGAGGCGTTCGACCCGCAAGACAACGCGACTATATTCTCGACCACCGACCCAGACCATGTCGACGACGATTATTTCCGCGGCTCTGGTGATAAGATCCGCTGCTTCCTCGAAGAAGAGGCCGTCGGCCAAAACGGCCGGTCGACCCGACCGAAGTCGTTGTCGGTCAACAAAATCGGCCACGCGATGCACGATCTCGATCCTGTCTTCTCAAGCTTTGCCAGAGCACCACAGATGGAACCGCTGATCACGGGTCTCGGGATTGGTGAGCCTCTTCTTTTGCAGAGCATGTACATCTTCAAGCAGCCGGAGATCGGCGGTGAGGTGACTTGCCACCAGGACTCGACATTTCTCTGGACCGAACCACAGACCTGTATCGGCTTCTGGTCGGCGATCGATGCGGCCTCAATCGAGAACGGTTGCCTTTGGGCTGAGCCCGGTTCGCACCGAGGACCTTTGCGTGCCCGGCACCATGACGTCGATGGTCGACTGGTTTTCGAAACTCTGGACGACACGCCCTGGCCCAGCGACGGCTTGGCCGCGATCGAGGCTCAACCCGGCACCCTTGTTGTATTGCATGGCCAATTGCCACACCTGAGCGCGCCCAACCGTTCGACCAAACCGCGACATGCTCACACATTGCACGTGATCGATGGCCGGGCGCATTATCCCCGGGACAACTGGCTCCGACGCGGAGCCGATATGCCGCTTAGAGGTTTTAGATAGATGAGCACACCACAGAACAGCATCTTCGTCGAAGGGACTCGGGCGCAGTACGTATTGGAATACAGCCTTGCTGACGGCGTAGACCCGCAACCGGCGGCGGCCAGTTTGGCTCAACTCGCGCAACAGACCGGGCCCGCCGAAATGGTTGTCGCCTTCGGCCCGGCGCTCTGGTCGCGGCTCAATATGGGCCCGTCGGCCTCTGATTTGCGTGATTTCAAACCGATTGGAGAGGGCGATCATGCCGCGCCAGCCAGCCAGCGAGATGTGCTGGTCTGGATCCACGGTGCAGAGCACGACGATTGTTTCGATCGCGCGCTGGCAGTTGAAGATGCGCTCTCCGGGGTTGCGTCGGCCGAGCTTGATCTGCGGGGTTTCGTCTATCACGACTCGCGTGATTTGACCGGGTTCATCGATGGCAGTGCCAACCCAAAAGATGACGCCCGGCTCGATGCGGCCGTGGATCCCGAGACCGGCGGATCGGTGGTGTTCACGCAACGCTGGGTGCACGATCTCGACAAATTCAATACGCTGGCGGTGCCAGAGCAGGAGCGGGTGATCGGCCGAACCAAGGCGGACAGCATCGAGCTCGAAGGCGATGCGATGCCGGCGGACAGTCACGTATCGCGGACCGACATTTCCGGCACCAAGATCTACCGCCGAAGCTTTCCCTACGGCTCCGTCGGCGAGAAAGGGCTCTATTTCCTTGCCTTCGGGCGGGATATGGAGCGCTTTGAGGTTCTACTCCGGCACATGTTCGGGGTCACGGATGATGGCATTCACGACCGGCTGATCGAGTTTTCGAAGCCGGTGACCGGCGGTTATTGGTTTGCACCATCGGCGAAGGTTCTCAAGGCACTCGCCGCCGGCTGAAGACATGGAGAAATTGCCTCGGCTCGAACTGCGCCAGGATAGTGCCGAGAATGACCAAGAGTGCCGCCCAAAGCTGATCGAAGACGAAGACGCCGCCTAGCGCCACGGCCATCAGCATGACGTAAAACGGCACCAGGTTCTGATGCATGCCGCCGACGGTAACGCCGAGGATGCGGATGCCGACAAACCACAGCGCCATTGCGCCCGCATTGGCAATACAGGCGAACCAGAAAATCTGAGCCAGGCTCGTAGCCGAAAAATCGTAGCTCGGCACGATCAAGCCGAAACCGGTCACGGTCAATGCTACCGCGACTACGACCAAGGCACTCGCCATCATGGTCGCTGTGGCTTTGGCCAAGTCGCGCATGTGCGCCAAGCGTTCAACCGAAGCCCGCGAGAACCAGGTGAAACCGATCGTTGAGGCCAGGACCAGGATCTCACCGCCCTGCAAATCTATTGCCCCGCCGGAAAATCCACCGACCGCGAAAACCCCGCCCGTTACCGCCAATGCGATCGCCAGCATCAGGCGTGCCGATATCCGCTCGGTTCCGCTGAACGCTCCCATGATGGCGGAGATCACTGGCACCATCGTCGCGATGATCGCAACCACGACCGGGTCGGTCAGACGTTGCCCAAATGTCAGGAATATCGCCGCCATCCCGAGCCCGAGCCCACCGATTGCCAGACAATCGCGCCAAGGGGCCCAGCGCAGTTCCGACAGGCGGCCGAGCAAACCCATTAGAATGATCAGGAACACAGCACCCGCTGCCAATCGCACGGCGGCCAGATACATCGGATGCCAGTGCTCAAGCAGAATGGGAGCCAGCGGAAATCCGGTCGCCCAAATAGCCATGCTGGCCACGACCAGCAGATTTCCGACCACCAAATTCCTGTCGGCCATGGCTAAGCTCCATTGCCGGCCCCAACTGCCGGGTTGCCTCGATAACACCGGCTCATGCTACCCTGCGTAGATTGCTGACAACTTTCTGTCTTGCCCATGAACGACATTGCGAGAGCCGCTTGATACGGGATCTTCTGTTAATCGTCTTCATCCTGGCGGGTGCCATCGGCGCTTCGCAGGTGCCTCGTTTCGTGCAGGAGTACGAGCAGCGGCTCGGCGGTGCGCGTGATGAGGCGCGTCTCCATCTCAGAGGCTTCGAGGCGATTGCTAAAACCCGCGGGCTCAGCTTCGAGAAGTATCTTGGTGAACTCGCAGCGGAGGGAGGCGATTCCGGTGCCGCCACCAGTACGACCATCCGTCAGATGGGCGAGCGCGCCGACTGGCTCGATCTACTGCAGGAGCATCTGGGCAAGGCGTCGCATTTGAAGCGAACCTGGGTGGTGTTTTCCAAACCCGACCCGGAGATTTTGCGCGCAACCTGGGCGGTCTATCGCCCCGGCGTGTTTCTCGACAGCCAGCACGGTCTGATCGGTGTGGGAATTAGCTGGCTCCTATTCGTCATTCTGAGCCGGGTGTTCGGTGCGATCTTCTTCCGACGCAAGGTGCGGCGAGCGCGGGGCTAAAATCCTCTACTCGTCCATCTCCAACAACTTGATACACCAAAGCGTCACCAGAATGCTGCCGAGACCGAATGCGAGCACGAGCTTGAGCAGTACGACAGTGCCGGAGATCCAGAGCAGCAACGGGGTCGCGAGGCCACTGAGTGCGGCAATCGCCAGAATTGCCTCGATCCGCCGACGCGAGAGCCAGCGCAGGATCAGAAGATTGAGCGTGGTCATGCCGGATCCGGTCCCCCTTAACATTTAATGATAAGGATTCCCGGATCGGCGGCAACCTCTTCGCGGTTCAACCCGCTGCGACTTTCCCTCGAAACGCCTGGATATCGGCCAGGCCCGCGTCACGCAGCATCATGGTGTCGACACCACCAGCGGCCATCATCCACCCGGCGGCACCAAGATCACCGACGGACCAGCCGGGGCGCGGAATGCCGCCGATCGGAATGCCGGCGCCGCGTGCCTTGTCCTCGAAGGACTGGACCAGCGCCTTGACTTCCGGATCGTCGCCTTGGGCCAGCTTACCGATTGAGCCGGAGAGGTCGCCCGAACCCAGGAACAAAAGATCGATGCCATTGATCGCGCCAATCTCAACTGTGCGCTCGACCGATGCGGCGGTTTCAATTTGGGCAGCGATGAACAGCCGGTCGGTCGCCTCGTGGATGTAGTTTTCCTCCATACCGTAGCGCGAGCCGCGCACTGCCGGGGCCGCGAAACCGCGCTTGCCAAGTGTCGGGTAACGGCACGCGGCGACCAAGTCACCAGCCTGTTCCGGCGTCTCGACCATCGGGATCATCAGAGACTCGGCACCGGCATCCAGAACGCGCTTCAGATAATTCGGATCATGACCCGGCACCCGGACCAGGGCTTCAGTGTCGGAGCCCATCACAGCCCGTAATATGTCGATGCTGGTCTCAAGCCCCATCTGGCCATGCTCGCTGTCGATAATGATATAGTCATAGCCGATTGCAGCAGCGATCTCGGCTACCGTCGGTGAGGGAATGCTGAGCCAGATACCGATTGTTGGCTGGCCATTGGCGATCTTCTGCTTGAGCGTATTTACGCGGGTTATGACGTGTCCTGGACAAAGGGGGTCGAACCAGCGGCGGTGCTCGCTGCCAGGTCGGATAGGGTGTGTTCATCAGATAGCCTGGCCCGAGGGAGAGAACCATGCAAGCCGTCTCATTCACCCAAATGAAGGATGGAACCCGCGAGGATTACCAGTTCCTGGCCAAACACGAACAGAGCCACATGGACGGTACTGTCGACCGCGTGCTGGAAGTGCTCGCCTCGCTCGATGGGTCTTTCTCGGGCTATCAGGTCTCCCGGCTTGGTCACTCACTGATATCGGCGACCATGGCGCATCGCGACGGTGCCGATATCGACTGGGTGGTGACGGCACTACTGCACGATATCGGCGACCAACTGGCACCCTGCAACCACGACGAACTGGCTGCTGCGGTGCTGCGGCCCTACGTCCGCGAGGAGTGCGCCTGGGTGTTGCGCTGGCATGGGACCTTTCAAAAGATCTACTACATCCACCATCTTGGCGGCGACCCCGACGAGCGCGAGGAATTTCGCGCCAGCCCGTATTTCCAGGCCTGCGTCGATTTCTGTGAGCGCTGGGATCAGTCAGCATTCGATCCGAACTACAATTTCGAGCCGATCGCCTTCTTCGAGCCCATGGTGCGCGAGGTCTTCGCGCGCAGGCCTTGGGACAGAGACGTTCTGCGGCCGGGTGAGGTGATCGGGTTGCCTTGAGAGCGGTGTTTCGGGCCTTCCCCACCCTTGTCATTCCCGACTAATACTTCATCGCTCCCCGGAAGACGCAAAGCGGCTATCTGGGGCCTCGCCGAATCGACGCATCCATGCCGGATCGAGATCCCGGCTCTCCTGTCAGTCGGCCGGGAAGCGGCGTTGGTGGTCATGAACGGCTGACGCCACATACGTCCGCTTTTCAGTGCTAAGCTGCGTAACCGCCGTTCTCCAGTGAGCACTCAACTTGACCGCCGTCCCGTCCAATCCCGCGCAGGAAAGCCAGTCCGGATATCGTCTCAGCCCGAGACAGTGGCTGATTTTGCTTACGGTCCAGGTCACGACCTTGACCTTCGGCATGGCGGTGACGGTGGCCAATGTGGTCATGCCGCAGATGAAGGGCGCATTATCGGCGACGCAGGATCAGATCGCTTGGGTCGTCACCTTCAATCTGGTCGCCACCGCCATCGCCACACCGATGACCGGCTGGCTCTCGCGCACCTTCGGGTGGCGCAATCTGATGATCGGCTCGTTGATCGGCTTCATGGTCTCGACGCTGTTTTGCGGCTTTGCGACATCGCTCGAAATTCTTATCCTCTTCCGGGTCGCGCAAGGCTTGTTCGGTGCCCCGTTGATGCCGCTTGGCCAGGGCGTCCTGCTCGCCAGCTTTCCGCGCCACATGCACCCCTTGATCATGATGATGTGGGGTTTTGGTGGCGTCATGGGACCGATCCTTGGCCCGGTTCTCGGCGGCATCGTGGCAGACGCGCTGGACTGGCGATGGGCCTTCTTCATGATCATTCCCTTTGCCGGGGTGGCGGCCCTTGGCGCCTGGGCTTCTTTCGGTCATCAAGAGCGCGGCACGGCGCCCAAATTGGATTGGATCGGCTTTCTGTCACTCGCGGTTGCGGTCGGTGCGGCACAACTGATGTTCGACCGGGGGCACCGCGAGGATTGGTTCGAGTCGCCGGAAATTCTGCTTGAGGCTGCGGCGGCGGTGATCGGCATCTATATCTTCATCGCCCACACACTGACCGCTCGTGTCAGCTTCCTCAGCCGTGAGCTGTTTTTAGATCGAAACTTCGTTCTTGGGGTGATCATGGCCTTTGCCATGGGTTGGCTCAGCTATACCCCGATCGTTCTCTTCCCGCCGCTGTTGCAGGATTTGAGGGGGTACCCGGAATCCATTGTCGGATATCTGATTTCGGCCAGAGGCATTGGCAATTGGCTCAGTTTTTTCATTGTTGTGCAATGTACCAAGCACAGTCCGCGCATGACGCTTTGCGTCGGTATTGCCTTGCAAGCTATGGCTGGGTGGGCGATGGCCAATCTTGATATCAACATGACCGATTTTGACGTGTTCTGGACCAATCTGTTGCAAGGCTTCGGCTTCGGCCTTGCCTATACGCCGATGTCGGTGCTTGCTTTTTCGACGCTGAACACGCGGTTGATGACCGAGGGGTCATCGGTATTCAACATGATGCGTAATTTTGGCAGTTCGATTTTCATCTCCGTCAGCGTCTTGGTTTTCGTGCGCACCACGACCGAGAGTTACGCCACACTGGGCTCCAAGATCTCGCCCTACAACGAGGCCCTGCGCTTCCCTGATGTGGTCGGGTCCTGGTCCCTGGAAACCACCGGGCAGCTGGCCCAATTGAGCGCAGAAGTCTACCGTCAGGCGTCAATGATCGGTTACATCAACGCTTTTCATCTGTTTACGTTGGCCGCCGCCTTGGCGGTTCCCCTGGCGTTGTTGTTTCGGCGCACTCCGAGAATGGAATCTTGATCCGATCGAGCTTAAGCCTGTTATCATCAGTCCTAAGAGGTGTGATATGCGCGCAATGAAATACCCTGCGGTGGCGGCAGCAGCCATTTTTTCCGTACTCGTATGCTCAGGAGCGCCCGTGGGTGCGGCCAGTCTCCTCGATAAGGCCCAAGGCATTCTCGGCAAGATCGGTGGAGGTACTGGGACATCATCCGGCGCCGCAGCCCTCGGCGAGGCTGAAATCGGACGCGGGCTGAAGGAAGCTCTCAAGGTTGGCGCTGGCAAGGTCGTCTCGAAACTCGGTGCGGCGGATGGCTTTAACCTTGATCCCACGGCGCACATCCCGTTGCCGGCATCGCTCAAAACGGCGCAGGAGTTTCTTTCGAAGTTTGGGTATTCCAGCCTGACAGACGACCTGGAACTCCGTCTCAATCGCGCCGCCGAGGCGGCCGTACCGGAAGCCCAATCATTGTTCGTCGATGCGATCTCGCAAATGACGCTGGACGACGTGCGCGCGATTTATGACGGGCCGGACGACGCCGCCACGCGGTTTTTCCAGAACAAGATGAGCAAGCCGCTCTCCGAACGCATGGTGCCAATCGTCGACAAGAGCCTGTCTCAAGTCGGAGCCATTGCGTCCTACGATGCCGTAATGGGGCAGTACAGAACGATCCCCTATGTTCCCAACCTGAAAGCCAACCTGACCGGTCACGTCATCGAGAAGGCCTTGGTCGGATTGTTCCACTACATCGCCAAGGAAGAGGCCGCGATCCGAAATATGGCTGCCGCGCGAACAACCGATCTTCTGAAGCGTGTGTTTACCCGCTAGCCGCCAAAGTGCCGCTCATGCAATCGCGGTAGAGTCCCGCCAAATTCTCTGCGGTGACTGGGATTGGGTTGGTCGCCGACGGCGGATCAACTTCGGCCATGGCGGCGAACTTCTCGACGTATTGCTCCTCCATGCCGATATCGGCCAGCGTGTGCGGTATGTCGGTGCTTTTGCGCAGATCCAGAACCCAGGTCATAACGCTGTCGAAAGACGGGTTCGGTAAGTCGAGATAGCGCGCCAGATCGGCCATGCGTCCCTCGATCGCCGAGCGGTTGAACTCCAGCACATAGGGCATGACGACGGCGTTGGTCAGCCCATGGTGCGAGCCGAGAATAGCGCTACAGGGATGGCTGAGGCTGTGCATCGCGCCGAGGCCTTTCTGGAAAGACGTGGCGCCCATCGAGGAGGCGACCATCATATGCGCCCGAGCCTCAATATTGTTCCCGTCCGCGACCGCGGTTGGCAGCCAGTCGTGCACAAGCTTCATACCTTGCAGGGCGATTCCGTCCGCCATGGGATGGTAGAGCGGTGAGCAGAACGCCTCCAGATTGTGGCTGAGAGCATCCATGCCGACGGCTGCCGTCACAGGTGCCGGCAGGCCGACGGACAACTCCGGGTCTGCGATGACGATGGATGGCAACATGCGCGGGTGGAAGATGATCTTCTTGGTGTGGTCGCGCTCGTCGGTGATGACCGAGGCGCGGCCCACTTCGGAGCCGGTACCCGACGTGGTTGGCACACCAACGATCGGCGCGATGCCATCGGCGTTTGCCCGGGTCCACCAGTCCTCGCGGTCCTCGAAATCCCACATCGGCCGGCTCTGCCCGACCATCAAGGCGATCGCCTTGCCGGTATCCATGCCGCTGCCGCCGCCGAACGCGATCACCCCGTCGTGGCCACCCGCTCGATAAGCCGTGATGCCGTCCTCGACATTGGATGCAACCGGATTGCCCTGAACATCGGAATAGACTGCACATCCAAGTCCTGCCTCGGTACAGACCGAGACCGCACGCGCGACGATATCGAGATCGGCCAGTGCCCGGTCGGTGACCAGGAGGGGATTTTTCATGCCGAGCGCCTGGCAGGCCTCGGCCAGTTCCCGGATCCGGCCCGGCCCAAAACGGATTGCGGTCGGATAGCTCCAATTACCGGTGATATGCGAAGTGTCAGCCATCAGATAAATCCCATCAGCTCAAGTGTGTTTCAGTCCGATCCGGCAGCAGTGGCAATTGCCTCATCGGCCGGTTCCGCCTCTAGCCAGATCAATGTCGAGATCGCCATCAGGTTCACGATGTTAAAGCCAACGCCGATGATGAATGCGACGGTGTAGAGACCCGTCAAATCGAAAACCAGGCCGCCCATCCAACCACCGAGCGCCATGCCGAAAGTGCCGAACATGAAGACCACGCCCATGCGCCAACCGGCCTGCGCAGTCGGCAGCAACTCCCTTACCGCTAACGCATAGCCGGGCACGATGCCGCCGAACACGAGGCCATATACGCCTGAGACGACGTAGAGCCCGAAGAGGCTGTCGACGACCGCGTATAGGCTTAGCACCAACGCCTGTAGGGCGGCCCCGATGAGGATCGTGCGCAATCCGCCGATGCGGTCAGAGACAAAGCCGAACCCGAGGCGACTGATGAACGCGGCGGCGAGCAACAGCGACAGCATTTCCGCACCGCGATCCGCACCGAAGCCGAGATCGCTGCAATACGCAACGATATGCACCATCGGCATGGCCATGGCGACGCAGCAGCCGACGATGGCGATGCAAAGCAATCCGGTCAGAATATTCGGCGACCATCGTAGGTGGCCCACTGCGGCAACACCGTAGGTCATCGGCCCGCGCGTCGACCCTTCGACCGGCGGCGGCCGGCGCAGTACCAGCACCATCGGCAGCATGACCAGCATCGCCGCGATGCCATAGTACATGTAGGTCAACCGCCAGCCGATCGTGGCGACACCGTGATTGAAAATCATCGGCCAGAGTGCGCCCGAGATCCCTTGGCCGCTGGCGATCACGGCGACGGCCAATCCGCGACGGCGGTCGAACCAGCGGGTTATGTTGGTCAGGAGTGGTGAGAAAGCTGACCCGGTTCCGAGCAATCCGAGCAAAACGAAACAGGTGCCGAGCAGCATCCACTTCGAATTGGCCTGGCTGGCCAGGATGGCGCCCAGCCCGACCATCAACGCGCCCATCAGTGTCGGCTGCCAGATGCCGCGACGATCAGCCCAGTGGCCCATTAGCACACCGCCAAATCCAGCTCCCAGCTTCAGCGAGGAATAGGCCATCGACGGAACCCAGCGCGGCCAATCGAACTCGGCGGCGACCGGCTTCAATGACACGATGAGCAGATGCGCGACACCATAGGCCGCCGTGATGAAGACGAAAGACGCTGCGACCACCGCCCAGCCATAGGGCGTTTCCACGCTGTCGCTCGCGTGATCTCGTGACATTCGCCGCCTCGTGGATAAGAAATTAGAAACGCGTCAGACCTTGTGTACCCGGTTGGCAGACCCGGTCAAGCCCGGTTAAGCGCGGTCGATCAAATGCAGGAATGCCCCGGTAACCGAACCTCGCCTGAGGCCGTGATCCCCGAGGTCTCGCCCGCTTGCGTCATGAGCCCGCAATAAGGGCTCGTCCGCACCGGTCTCGATCTCGCTCGCATAGTGGAATTCGTGGCCGCGAAAGCCGGAACCGGCCGACCCAAGGACCGTGTTGCCCAACAATTCCGCCCGCCGGTAGCCGAGGGTCATTTGAGGTTCGGCAAAGCTGGTTGTGAGCGAAAGCAAGCCGGCCATTGCATGTCGAACGCCATCGCCATCAATCAATCCGTCGCCCAGCACCATGTAGCCGCCGCATTCGCCATGAATGGGACATCCAGCGTCAGCCATTTCGCGGAGCCGAACGAGCATCTTGGTATTGGCGGCAATCGTGCCAGCGTGCAGTTCGGGATATCCGCCAGGCAGATAGACAGCATCGGCTGCGACGTCCGGGGCTTCACCTGCCAGTGGCGAGAACGTCAGAATTTCCGCACCGGCGGCACGCCAATCTTCCAGGATGTGGGGATAGACGAAGGCGAAAGCCTGGTCTCGGGCCACAGCGATGCGTTGCCCCAAAGGCGGAATTGAAACAGTTGAACCTCTAGATTTGGCGTGCGCGGGTTTCGCTAATGAATGCAGAAGATCAAGATCCAGGCCTTCGGAAACCAGATCCGCAGCAGTGTCTATAAAGCTTTCAAGCGCGCGGTGTTCTTCTGCCAGGACCAGACCCAGATGCCGGCTCGGAAGCGTTATGGTCTTGGCGCGACGGATTGCCCCCAGCACAGGAATGCCGAGAGGTTCGAGTGCCGCTTGTAGCATCTCACGATGGCGCTCGCTGCCAACCCGATTGAGCACCACCGCCGCCAGCCTCACATCGGACCGATGCTGCTGGAACCCAGCCACCAAGGCCGCCACCGATTGCGCCTGCCGGGCACAATCGACGACCAGAACCACCGGCCAGCCCGTCGACGCGGCGAGCCCGGCGGTGGAGCCGTCATCACCGGCACCGGGTTTGGCAGCGCCATCGAACAAGCCCATCACCCCCTCGGTGATGATGATCTCGCCATCCAGTGCCCCGATCTGGCGCGCCAATGTTTCCGGCCGCATGGCCCAACCGTCTAGCGTGCGACAGGCTTGGCCCGAAGCGGCGGTATGAAATCCGGGGTCGATATAGTCCGGCCCGACCTTGGCTGAGGCAACAGCGAGGCCTCGCCGTGAAAGGGCGCGCAGCAAGCCGAGGGTAATTGTAGTCTTGCCCGACCCGGATGCCGGCGCCGCTATGATGAGGCCGGGCGCTGTCATTAATCGCTCGACTTGAACGGAGTGGCAAGGGGGTCAGGGTTGAGCGCTCGTCCATCCAGAGCACTGAGCCAGTCGAGTCCTTCTCGCAAACGCACCACCTCTCCGAGCACCACCAGAGCCGGTGGCTGAATTCCCGCTTCGGCTACATCGTCGATGCAGTCCCCGAGCGTTGTGACAAGCACCTGTTGGTCCTGGGTCGTCGCCTGTCGGACCACCGCGAGGGGTTCCTCTGGCCGCCGGCCGCCGGACAGCAATCTGGCGCGGATCTCGCTCAGGTGCTTCAAAGCCATATACAGCACCAATACCTGTGATCCACGCGCCAGCGCCTCCCAGTCGATACCGGCGATCTCGCCACTGGCGTCATGCCCGGTAACCAAGGTGACAATGTGGTTGGTATCACGGTGGGTCGCCGGAATGCCGGCGTAGGCCAACCCGCCTATGCCGGCGGTTATGCCTGGGACGATACGAAACGGGATGCCGGCTGCGACCAGTCCGAGCGCCTCCTCGCCACCGCGCCCGAAGACGAACGGGTCACCGCCCTTAAGACGCAACACGCGTTTGCCCTCACGCGCGAGCTGGATCAGACGCAGAGTAATGTCAGCTTGTTTCGGCGACGGGGTACCACCGCGTTTGCCGGCAGACTCAAGCGTGGTTTCGCCTGGCGTTAAATCCAACACGCTTTGGCTGACCAGCGCGTCATAGACGATGACGTCGGCGCGTTGGATCGCTTCGGCCGCATGCAGGGTCAACAGCCCGGGGTCACCCGGACCGGCACCGACCAACCAGACCGAGCCTGGCTCGAACTCTGGAAATTTGAAAGCGGGTTTGCTCATAGGTCGGGTATTTAGCGCGCATACTCTGATCTGCATAGTCGGCATACGCTGGCCATGATGTGACCATGGGCCGTATAAAGCGGAATGACACGCAAACCTGCACGCAAACCTGAAGGAACGCTTCGTTACGGCTGGACCACCGGCGCCTGTGCCACGGCGGCGGCGAAGGCGGCGCATATTGCGTTGACCACGGGAGCATTCCCCGATCCGGTCGAGATCACCCTACCGAGAGGCCAGCGCCCGACCTTCGCGCTTGCGCGAGAGCGGCTCAGCGACGCCGCCGCGATGGCTGGTATCATCAAGGATGCGGGCGATGACCCGGACGTCACCCACGGCGCATTGGTCGTCGCGACCGTGCGTTTGGTCGCACCGGGGTCAGGCATAACTCTCCTCGCTGGCGAGGGGGTTGGGACTGTGACCAAGCCCGGACTGCCGGTCGCTGTCGGCGAGCCGGCGATCAATCCGGTGCCACGCCAAATGATCCGTCAGGCAATCGAGGAAAGCGTGGCCGAACACGGCGGTTCATCGGATGTGGTGGTCGAAATCTCGATCCCCGGCGGCGAAGCGCTGGCGGCCAAGACCTGGAACCCGAGGCTGGGTATTCTGGGCGGGCTCTCAATCCTGGGCACCACCGGGATCGTCGTGCCATTTTCCTGCTCTGCTTGGATCCATTCGATCCACCGCGGTATCGACGTCGCTCGGGCGACCGGGCTGGGCCACGTGGCTGCCAGTACCGGCTCAACCTCGGAGGCTGCTGTCGCGCGTCTGTATGGGTTGGATGACAGCGCACTTCTCGATATGGGCGATTTTGCCGGCGGATTGCTCAAGTACTTGCGCGACCACCCGGTTGCCAGGCTCACCATTGCTGGCGGGTTCGGAAAACTCGCCAAACTGGCCCAGGGCAGCCTGGATCTGCATTCCGGGCGCAGTCAGGTGGATTTTGATTGGCTCGGCCTGCGGTTATCGGACCTCGGCGCTGAGGCTGCCATCATCGAGGCGGCGCGCGGCGCCAACACGGCGAACGAGGTGCTTGGTCTGTCACAAGCACAAAGTCTGGAGCTGGCAAGCGCCATAGCAACCGAAGCAAGGGATAAGGCAGTCGCGACTCTTTCCGGCGCGGAAGTCGATGTCGAGGTTTTGGTTTTTGATCGTGAAGGCGGTCTGGTGGGGAGAGCCGATGGCTGGTAAGCGGGTCCTGATCCTCGGGGGCACTGCGGAAGCGAACGAATTGGCGGGCCGACTTGCTGAAATAGGCGACTGCCACCCGGTTCTATCGCTCGCTGGCCGCACTCGCCAACCGCGGCGCCCGGACGTCGAATTCCGAACCGGCGGCTTCGGTGGGAGCGATGGGCTGGCGACCTATCTCCGCGATGAAGCTTTCGCCGCATTGATCGATGCCACGCATCCCTTCGCCGGGCAAATCACCGCGAATGCCCATGCGGCTGCAGCCGAAACCGGGGTTCCGTATTTTCGTCTGCTCCGGCCGGGGTGGGTTGAAGCCAAAGGTGATCATTGGATACGCGTGGCCGACGCGGTCAGCGGTGCGGAAGCGCTGACGGCACTCCGGCTCCCGGCGGATGCGATTGTGTTCCTCGCCCTCGGTCACCGCGACCTGGAGCCATTCGCCGCGATGAACGGGCTGCGGGTTTTGTTGCGCGGTGTCGAGCCGGTCGTACCTCCTGCCGGATTTTTTGCCTGTGAGACGTTAATAGCGCGGGGGCCGTTTTCGGAGACAGAAGAACTCGATCTATTGTCTGACAAGTCCGTCGGCTGCATCGTCGCCCGCGACAGTGGCGGTGCCAGTGGCTACGCTAAACTCAAGGCAGCGCGAAGACTCGATCTGCCGGTAATTCTGATCGACTGCCCACGGGATACATCGCCCGGCAGTGCTGTCGAAAGTGTCGAGGCGGCAATCGTCCGACTGCGAAACAAGCTTGTTGATAAAGGCCGATCATGACTGTGAGACCAGGCGACTTTCCAACCGACGGCCACGGTTGGGCTGAGTTACTGCCGGAGCGTCGCGCCAGCCGATCTTTGTCCGGATCGCATCGCGTGGATTGGACCGTCATCGGCGCCGGCGTGACCGGCCTCGCCAGCGCCCACCGTCTGGCGGAATTGCATCCCGACAAATCGATCCTGCTGCTCGATGCTCGACAGGTCGGACAGGGCGCCTCTGGTCGAAACTCCGGCTTCGCCGTTGCCGTCAGTCATTTCGGCGGTGGGTTCAAGCCGGATCAGGCGAATACCTATCGCCGGGTCAATCGCATCAACCAGGCCGGGCTCGACCAACTCCGAAAGCGGGTCTCGGCATCGGCAATTGACTGTCAATGGCAGGAAGACGGGTTTTACCACACTGCGGCGGGCCAGCAGGCAATTCGGGAATATGGAAATTTCCGCACATATCTTGAGGCAATGGAGATCGAACACACGCCCCTTGATGCTTCGGGCCTGAGAGAGCGGCTGGGGACCGATCTTTACCAAACCGGCGTTCATGTCCGGAAAGGCGCGCTACTCCAGCCGGCGGCTCTGGTTCGTGGCCTAGCGGACAGCCTGCCGCCCAATGCCAAATTGCATGAGACGAGCCCGGTGCTACGGGTCGATCGCGGCACCCCATTGGTTCTGGGTCTTGAGACTGGCGAAGTTCGTACCGACAAACTCATCGTGGCGACCAATTACGAGGCGCCCAAACTGGGGTATTTGCGCCGCAGGGTGATCGGCAGCACCTTGTCCGGCAGTTTCACTCGGGCCTTGAGCGACGACGAACTGGAGAGCCTTGGCAGCGCGCGGGCATGGGGCGTTCTCTCATTGCACGGCGGTGGCGCAACGGTACGGCTGACAGAAGATCGCAGGCTCTGCCTACGCAACGCGGCGGAATATCACGGCGGCGCCCTGCTCTCGGATAACCGGCTTGCGCTGCGCCAATCGATCCATCGGGCTGGGTTCGAGAAACGGTTCCCGAATCTGGCACATGTCCCCTTCGAGTATGCCTGGTCCGGGGTCGAGGGGATCAGTCGCAACGACACAAATTTTTTCGGACAGCAGCGCGAAAATATCTATCTCGCAGGCGGCTACAACGGATCTGGAGTTAGCCGGGGAACCGCGTTTGGTATGGCGTTGGCGGAGTATGCCAGCGGCGGACAGTCATCCTTAATTGACGACTGCCTGGCTTCGGCACCCGGTGCCTGGATACCGCCGAGACCGTTCCTCGATATCGGTGCGTTTTTCACAGTGCGGTCACGGTTCCGGGGTGTAGGTTTGGACCGGTAGGATCAATTCGGCCCCTAAGGGTCCAATCGGAGAGCTGTTGCATGTCAGGGTGGATGATGTTTCGAGGACCTGGGTTCCGACAATTTTTCCCTCTCGCGACTGTATTCGCCGCTATCGCCATGGTGCCTTGGCTGGCGTTGTTAGCCGGGTGGGATCTCGATTTCGGGTCAGATGAGATTCCCAGCGCCATGCGACATGGGCATGAAATGCTGTTCGGCTATGTGCCCGCGGTAATCGCTGGGTTTTTGCTAACGGCCGTGCCGAATTGGACCGGTACCCAGCCATTGGATGGGCGGCCGCTCTTGCTGCTGGTAGTTCTATGGTTGGCGGGACGCGCTTCGATTTGGTTCGGTGGCGATTGGCCATTTCTTTTGGTTATGTTGGTCGACATCTTGTTTCTGCCAGCACTCCTGGTCGCCGTGGCAACGCCGCTAATTCGGGCGAAGGCCCGCCGGCAATTGGTTATCGCCATCCCGATCCTCGGCCTGGCGGCCGCCAATCTCATGACCCATTTGGATTTCGGTGGTTGGTTCGAAGGCCTGGCCGGTCCAGGCCTCTTGCTCGGAGCGGACCTGATCCTCTTCCTGATCGCGGTCATCGGCGGCCGGATCGTTCCGGCCTTCACCGGCAATGCGCTCAAGGCGGCTGGAGAAACCCGCCTGCCGACAACGCCCGGATGGCTCGACAAATCGTCCTTGGCCCTCTTAGCGGCCGCGATAATTGCCGAATTTGCAGCACCGGAAACACTGTTGAGCGGCTCAATCATAGCCGTGGCGGCGATCGCTCATGCCGCACGCATGGCCGGGTGGCGGACACACCGTACGCTCTCCTCGCCGATCCTTTGGGTGTTGCATTTAGGGTATGCTTGGGTCGTGATTGCTTTGGCGCTCAAAGCGGCTGCGCATCTTGGTCTGGGGGTTGAAATATCGGTCGCCCTGCACGCCATCACGGTCGGCGCTGTCGGCACCATGACAATCGCTGTCATGACGCGGGCAACGCTTGGTCATTCCGGGCGGCCCATCGTCGCGGGACCTAGCCTTACAACGGCCTATATTCTTATAACGTTGGCTGCTTTGTTTCGGGTAGCCGGCCCAGCCGTAATGCCTGACAGTTCGGTCCTAACGCTTCAATTCGCAGCGGCCTCTTGGACATTGGCTTACCTTATAGTCGCAATTGTGTTTTGGATGATCCTGAGCACTAAATTGATCAAGACTCATGATAAATCATGAACGCACGAGAAGTGACTATATGTTCCTCGCCAAACCCCAGAGCCGGCTTTAGTCTGAGCAGAAAATGGCCAGGAGTTCTAAAGAATGAAATACGTCAATCTCGGTCGGAGCGGCCTGAAGGTCAGCGCCATCTGCATCGGCGGGAATTCCTGGGGGGCCAAAGGGCGAAGAGCCTGGGCCGCGTTTGGCGAAGAAGAAAGCCGGCCGTTCTTCCGCCGGGCACTTGATCGCGGGATAACGTTCTTCGATACGGCCGATGCCTATAATCAGGGAGAAAGCGAGACCATCGTCGGCAAAGCGTTGCTGGGATATGCCAAACGCGAGGATGTGGTCATTTCGACCAAAGCTGGCCTCAAAATGGGGGATGGCCCGAATGATATTGGCCTGGGTCGAAAGCATCTGATCAGCGCCGTCGACGATAGCCTGCGGCGATTGGCTACCGATTACATCGACGTGTTTCAGGTGCATCGTCTCGACGGATCTACGCCGATCGAAGAGACCATGCAAACCTTGGACGGCCTGGTTCGAGCCGGTAAGATTCGATACATCGGCGGTTCGACGATGCCGGCTTACAAGTTCGCTCAAATGATCATGCTGGCGGATCTGAAGGGCTACGCACGTCCGATTGCGATGCAGAACCTGTACAACATGCTGCAACGCGAGGATGAGCTGGAGATGAACCAGCTCTGTTTGGAGGAAGGCGTCGGATTAATCCCGTACAGCCCGCTCGCGCGCGGTGTATTGGCCGGCAATCGAAGCGGAGTTGGCGAGGGTGAAACCGAGCGGGCCCGTGAAGACAAGCTAGTCGCCCGAACGAACCTGTTTAGAGGCAGTGATCGCAAGGTGGTTGGCCGATTGGTCAAGATCGCCGAGCGCCGGGGCGTCAAACCCACTCAAATCGCGCTTGCTTGGTTGTTGTCGAAGCCGGTGATGGCAGCACCGATCATCGGCGCTACCAAGCTCGATTATATTGATGACGCTGTCGACGCAGTCGGCTTGGTACTTTCCGACAAGGAAATCGAGCGCCTGGAGAACCCTTATGAATACCGCCCGAGCGACATCGGATGAGCTAGTATTCCCACCCTTGCAATGCTTTTGATCAACTTTTCAAGGGTGGGCATGGTTTGTACGCATCTAGCGTGTGAAGGACATGAGCGAAGAGAAAATTAACCATGCATTACCCTTTCGCGATTTGCCAGTCGCGGCCTATCAACTGGACCGAAATGGTCAGTTGGTCGCGGTCACTCCGGCTTTCGCGCGGGTGTTGGGCTATACCGACGAGACGGCTTGTCTGGCTGCGCTCACTGGATCAGCCGATCTTTGGTATGCCGAAACCGGAAGACGCCAGGCCCTCTTGGAGGATCTGGGAAGAAGTGGCCGAATTGATAACAAAGCCTCCCACATAAACCGGTTCGGTTTTAGTACGCCGATCGTAATCAGCGAAACCGGGCGGGGCTTCATGGATCAGGATAATCAGATCGATGGATATCAAGTTCACGTCGAGAAAGTAACTGACGCCAGTGAAACCCAGGACCGTCTGGACTTGATCGAAAGCCGATTAAATACCCTCACGGAGTTTTCTACAGAATGGCTCTGGGAAACAGACGCAGAGCAACGATTCACTTGGTTCTCGCAGTCGGTAGAAAAATTTACCGGTGTACCTCGAGAATGGCATTACGGAAAACGCCGGGACGATATCGGTTTAGAAGATGGCCAAGATGGTTGGGCGGAGCATCGCAATGTCTTACAGCGGCGGGAAGCGTTTCATGATTTTCGCTATCGTCGCAAAGGACCGAACAAAACCGATTGGCTGACCGCGAGCGGGGTGCCGGTTTTCGATGCGAACGGTTCCTTCATTGGGTACCGTGGCATCGGCCGAGACATTACCTATGAGGTCGAAACATCTCGAGTTAACGACGAAGTATTCGAAGCAATCGATGATTTCGAAGACGCTTTGTCGATATGGGACGCGGACGACCGATTGATCATGCGTAACCGGGCTTTTCGAACGATGAATGCTCAAGTGCCCGATGGGATTGCTTTGGGAACGACGTTTAGTGAGCACATCCGCCTTGGGTTGGCGGCAGGGTCCTATCCAATTGCCGAGAAAGATCCTGACGCTTGGTTCGAAGCCCGCATGAATAGTCATATAACCGGCGACGACGTGGTCGAGTTTGAACGTCAGGATGGGCGCTGGATAATGGTTCGAGATTTCAAGCTGTCCGGCGGCGGCACCATGACACTCGCGACCAATATAACCGCCCGGCGCGAGTTGGAATCCACCTTGCGCCTAGCCAGGGAAATGGCGGAACGGGCGAATTATTCCAAGTCAATGTTCCTTGCCAACATGAGCCACGAGCTGCGCACGCCGCTCAATGCCGTCATCGGTTATTCCGAAGCCATGTCTAGTGGCATGTTCCGCGCCAGTGGCGTTACGCGTTACGAAGAGTTTGCCGGTTCTATTGAGGAGAGTGCCAAACATCTCCTGAACCTCATCAACGATATCCTGGACATTTCCCGCATTGAGGCCGGAGCCTTGGAATTGGAGGAAGAGGCTCTCGACCTCAAAACCCTCATCGAGCAGGTCGCGTTGATTGTCCGACCTCGTGCCGCCGAAGCTAGCGTCGCGTTCGACATACAGGTCGATCTCGGTCTTCCATCACTCTTTGCGGATGGGCGGTCGATAAAGCAAATTTTGATCAATTTACTGTCGAACAGTGTCAAATTTACTAAGCCTGGTGGCTTAGTGAGCATCAGCGCCAAAAGCGAGTCGGATGGTGGTCTCAGATTAGTTGTTGCGGATACCGGCATCGGCATCGCCGCCGAGCAGCTAGAGGAGATTTGGCAACCCTTTACCCAAGTCGGGAGTTCCTATGTCCAGGCGCATGAAGGAACCGGTTTGGGGCTTTCGATCGTCCGGAATTTGGTCAGGATGCATGACGGTCGGATCGACATCGAAAGCGCGCCTGGTGCCGGCACACGGATCACGATCCGATTCGGGGCTGACCGCATGCGGTCAGAAAATACCCATACTGCCGACACCCCATAAGTTCTCGATTTCACCACCTTGAAATCAGCAGGTCGCGACAAACCAGAAAATTTCCCGTACAAAATCCCAGCTGCGAAATGCCGATCCAAAAGTGCGTGGGGCCACGATTGGCGCAGGAAATGGGGCTCAAGCCGATCGAACAGAACAACCAAGGCAAAAACGGTTTGGATAGTCCGCTGCTGACCCTCGATGGCGTGGTGAAACGCTTTCCCGGATGCCTCGCCAACGACAATGTCGATTTGGTCGTCCGCAAAGGTGAAATTCGGGCGCTCCTCGGCGAAAACGGTGCTGGAAAGAGCACGCTCGTCAAGATCATCTACGGTCTCTTGGCTGCCGATGAGGGCCGTATAACCTGGCGCGGCGAACCGGTGACTATAGAGGGCCCCGCCGTAGCAAGAGATATGGGCATCGCCATGGTGTTCCAGCATTTCTCACTGTTCGAGACTATGACAGTGCTGGAAAACATCCTGCTTGCCATGCCCAAGGGCACGAGCCCTGCTGAATTGCGTGAACGTGTGGTGCGAATTTCGCGGGATTACGGTCTACCCCTTGATCCTGGTCGCCATGTCCACACGATGTCGGTTGGTGAACGCCAACGTATTGAAATCGTGCGCTGCCTGCTGCTTGATCCGAGCCTCCTGATCTTGGATGAGCCGACCTCGGTGCTCACGCCACAGGAAGCCATATCGTTATTTTCAACTTTGCGCCAAATCGCCCGAGAAGGCAGGGCGATCCTTTATATCAGCCATAAATTGGAAGAGGTGAAGGCGCTCTGCCATACTGCCACGGTCCTGCGTGCCGGCCGTGTTGTTGCTGAGTGCAATCCGAGTGAAACATCCGCGCGTGCGATGGCTGAGCTGATGATCGGCGATCGCCCGCAATCCGCCGAACGCGGAGACGATGAAAGGTCTGGGCAAATCCGCCTTACCGTAAAAGGGCTCACTCTTGCCGCCGCTGACCAGTTCGGAACCGATTTGCAAGACATCTCCTTCGGAGTTGCAGAGGGTGAAATTCTCGGCATCGCCGGTGTAGCGGGCAACGGTCAGCGAGAGTTGATGGAGGCATTGTCCGGCGAGGGACCGGCTTTGGAGGACCCCCACGCGATCCTGATAGAGGGCGCGGCGGCTGGTCAATTGGGCCCAGCAGCGCGCCGTCGGCTCGGCGCTGCTTTCGTGCCCGAGGAACGGATCGATCACGGTTCGGTTCAAAACATGACCCTGTCGGAGAACGCCTTCCTCACAGCGTTTCGCCGCCTTGGTCTCACCAGGCTCGGGCTGATCGACCGACCTCGGACACGCGGCTACGCGCGCCAGGTGATCGATGGTTTCGATGTCCGAGCCTCCGGCACCGAGGCCGAGGCCCGGAGTCTTTCCGGTGGCAACTTGCAGAAGTTCATCGTTGGCCGCGAAATTTTGCAGGAGCCCCGTATTCTGGTCATCGCCCAACCAACTTGGGGTGTGGACGCCGGCGCTGCGGCCGCAATCCATCAGGCGCTGATCGACCTGGCCAGGCGCGGCTGCTCGGTACTGGTGATCTCGCAAGATCTCGATGAGATCTTCGCGATCTGTGATCGCATCGCGGTTTTATCCGATGGCAAGCTTTCCGAACCGCGCCCAATCCAGGCTGTCTCAGTCGACGAGGTCGGCTTGCTGATGGGCGGATTGCATGACATGGCGGCAATTCCTGAAGCCGGCGGCCGGGAGGCGAGCCTTGGTTAGCCTTGAGCCGCGCGGGACCCGCTCGACACTGTATTCCTATCTGTCGCCGGTGATCGCCATCGTCCTCACCCTGGCCGCCGGGATTGTCATATTTTCGGCCATGGGCAAGCCGCCGATGCAGGCGCTGTATGTCTTCTTCGTTCAGCCGCTGACGACCGCTTACGGGGCGACGGAATTGGTGGTCAAGGCAACGCCCTTGGTGCTGATCGCGGTTGGGTTGTCGCTCGGTTTTCGTTCGAACGTCTGGAACATTGGGGCCGAGGGCCAATTCACCGTTGGCGCCATTTTTGGCGGCGGTCTGGCGATCTATTTTCATGACAGTGAGAGCATCCTCTTGTTGCCGGGCACGCTGGTGGCCGGCATCGTCGGCGGCATGGCCTGGGCCGCGATCCCAGCGTGGCTCCGCACCCGTTTCAACGCGAACGAGATCCTGACCAGCCTGATGCTGACCTATGTCGCCATCCTTGCGCTCAGCTATCTGGTGCACGGGCCGTGGCGTGACCCCGATGGCTTCAACTTCCCGGAATCAAGAGTGTTCCCCGATGCCGGCATCATGCCGGTTCTGTTCGAGGATAGCCGCCTGCATCTCGGTGCCGTGTTTGCACTGGCGATCGTTCTTGTCGGTTGGACGTTGCTGTCTCGGGCGGTCATCGGGTTCCAGTTGCGGGTCGTTGGCGCCGCCCCGGCGGCAGCCCGGTACGGCGGGTTTCGTGAGAAGCGGCTGATCTGGTTTTCGCTATTGCTCTCTGGCGGCTTGGCCGGTCTTGCCGGCATCTCCGAGGTGGCGGGACCGATCGGCCAGTTGCTGCCAACCATATCTCCCGGCTACGGTTTCACAGCAATCATCGTCGCCTTTCTCGGCCGGCTGCATCCGGTGGGCGTGCTGTTCGCGGGCCTGATCATGGCGCTTTCGTATATCGGCGGTGAGACGGCGCAAATCGAGCTTGGACTACCCGCCGCCGTGACCGGTTTATTCCAAGGCGTACTGCTTTTCTTTCTGCTCGGTGCCGACGTGCTGATCAATTACCGCATCCGATTTGGCCGGGCGCGCGTGCCGCAGGGGGGCGCACGATGAGCGATATTAGCTGGCTCGTCCCGGTCATTCTGACAGTGATCACGGCTTCGACGCCGTTGCTCCTGGCGGCGACGGGCGAACTGGTGGTCGAGAAGTCCGGCGTCCTCAATCTCGGTGTCGAAGGCATGATGGTGGTCGGAGCGGTTGCTGCCTTTGCAACGGCGAGTTCGACCGGAAGCGCCGTGCTCGCCATATTGGCGGGGCTGGCCGCCGGGGCCGCGGTTGCGTCGGTGTTTGGTTTCCTTACCCTCGGGCTGGTTGCCAATCAGGTCGCAACCGGATTGGCTTTGACCATCTTCGGCATCGGCTTTTCGGCTTTGATTGGAGCCGGCTACGTCGGCTATGCGCTGGAACCCTTGCCCAAGCTCGATATCCCGGTTCTCAACGACCTGCCGTTCGTGGGCCCAATCCTATTCGGCCACGACGCGTTGGTTTATTTCTCGTTTGCGGCTCTTGTGGGGGTTTCCTGGTTCCTCTATCGCAGCCGTGCCGGGTTGGTGCTGCGGGCGGTGGGTGAAAGTCACGATTCGGCACATTCGATCGGCTACCCTGTGCTCCGAATACGATTTCTGGCCATACTTTTCGGCGGCGCCATGTCAGGCCTCGGCGGCGCTTATTTGTCGCTCAGCTACACGCCGATGTGGGCTGAGAACATGACGGCCGGGCGCGGGTGGATTGCCTTGGCGCTGGTCGTCTTTTCGACCTGGCGGCCAGGGCGCCTGCTGCTTGGCGCCTATATGTTCGGCGCCATAACCATCCTGCAGCTGCATGCCCAGAGCGCCGGTATCGGGGTGCCTAGTCAGGTCATGTCGATGCTGCCCTACCTGGCGACGATCGCGGTCCTGGTGGCGATTTCGCGCGACGCCACGAAGATTCGTTTGAACGCGCCGGGATGTCTTGGCAAGGTCTTCCATCCGGCGCGATGAGCCCCGGTTCCGGCACGGACAGTTGTTTTAATGGTGAACATCAAACGGGGAGTTTCGGGATGTCGAGAAGTACACTGTTGAGAAGCGTGATGGGCGCCGCCCTGGCGGCCCTCGTAGCGGGCACAGCGGGCGTGGCTGAGGCCGAGACGAAAGTCGGTTTCATTTATGTCGGCCCGATTGGCGACCATGGGTGGTCCTACCGGCATGACCAAGGGCGTCTGGCGATCGAGAAAGCGCTCGGGTCCAAGGTCAAGACGACCTATGTCGAGAGCGTCAAAGAGGGCCCTGATGCTGAGCGGGTGATCCGGCAACTTGCCGCATCGGGGCACGATCTGATCTTCACGACCTCGTTCGGGTTTATGAACCCAACGCTTAAGGTTGCGAAGAAGTTCCCCAAGATCCGTTTCGAACACGCCACCGGATATAAGCAATCCAAGAATCTTTCGACTTATAGCGGCCGCTTTTATGAAGGCCGGTACATCATCGGCACCATCGCCGGCAAAATGTCCAAGACCAACAAGATTGGATATGTCGCCTCCTTCCCGATCCCGGAAGTTGTGCGCGGCATCAATGCCTTCATCCTTGGCGCCCGTTCGGTCAATCCGAAGATGAAGATCAACGTCGTCTGGGTGAATAGCTGGTACGACCCCGGTAAAGAGGGCGATGCCGCGAAGGCCCTGATCGATCAGGGCGCTGATATCATCACTCAGCACACCGACAGCCCGGCACCGCTCCAAGTCGCCGAAAATCGCGGCGTACATGGCTTCGGTCAAGCCTCTGACATGATCAAGTTCGCGCCCAAGGCACAGCTGACGGCAATCGTCGACAATTGGGACAAATATTACATCGATCGCACCAAGGCGGTGATCGACGGAAGTTGGAAGAAAATGGATACTTGGGGTGGGCTCGACGCCAAAATGGTCTCCATGGCGCCCTATACCAACATGCCCGCAGACGTCGCTAAACTGGCGGCCGAAGTCCAGGAAAAGATCCGGAGCGGCAAGCTGCATCCCTTTGCCGGCCCGATCCGCGATCAATCCGGCAAGGAAATCCTCGCCGCCGGCAAGACGTTCGACGACAAGACCTTGCTCGGCATGAACTTCTACGTCGAGGGTGTCGAAGGGTCGCTGCCGAAGTAAAGCATGCTGACATATCAATATGGAAAACCCTGCCGGTCGGCGGGGTTTTTCTGGCTCCTCGACGTTTCAAGTGGAATCTCAACAGTTAATACTGAGTTGAATTATCGTCTCCGCGGTGAGCAATTTTGCGGGGGCGAGTTCGATGGAGACGACGGAATTACTAGCGCTTGGGCTTGGTGTGACGCCGC
>JABIRP010000237.1 GCA_018699735.1 Rhodospirillaceae bacterium
AACATCTCCGGCAAGGTATCACTGTCGCCGATGTCGAGCTCAGCCAATGTTGGTGCCGGGATCGGCACCGTTGGCAGCAACAAGGCGTCACATTTCGAGAGTACAGCATCGCCGAATTCGGCCAGGTGATAGGCTCGCAAGGTCAATCCCTCGACATAGCGAGTTGCCGGTAAAACCAGCCCAATCTCCAAACGGCGGCGGACTTGGGGCGAGTAGTCGTCGCGCCGCTCCAGCAGCCATTTACGGTGGATCGTGGCAGCCTCGGAACGGGTCACGATGGTGGAAAGCGCGTTCAACTCCGCCTGATCCGGCACATCGACCTCAACGATCTCTACCCCCAGACCCTCGTAAAGCTTGAGAGCCGCCGACACCGCAGCCGCCACATCATCGTCAACTTTGACATCGCCGTAGGACTTCGGAACACCAATCCGCATGCCCTTGGGATCTTGACCGCACGCGGCCTCATAGTCGTCGAGCGGTTCCAGGCTTGTAGTCGGATCCATGGGATCGGTGCCGGCAACACTGGAGAGCAATCGGGCATTATCCTCAACAGTGCGCGTGAGGGGACCAAAGCAGTCGAGTGAAAATGACAGCGGAACCCCACCGTAACGGCTGATCCGGCCTTGGGTTGGCTTCAACCCGACCAGACCGTTCAATGCCGCTGGAATACGAACCGAGCCACCGGTGTCCGAGCCGAACGAGCCATGGATCAGCCGCGCCGCCACGGCTGACCCTGAACCGGAAGACGAACCACCGGGCGCATGCGCGGTATTCCAGGGATTGCGTGCCGGCCCATAATGCAGGTTATGCCCGGTTGGCCCGATGCAGAACTCCGACATATTCAACGTCCCAAGGCAGAGCGCGCCATCCTTCGCCAACCTGGACTGAAGCGTCGAGGTATAGCTCGGCACAAAGTCGCGGCGGATGATGGTGCCGCCGGTGCAGACCTTACCTTTGCGATAGAACATATCCTTATGCGCGAGTGGCACGCCATGCAGGGGGCCAAGCTTCTCACCTTTGGCCCGCGCCTGCGCGCCTACGTCGTCGGCTTTTCGTGCCGCTGCCAAGGCGTCTTCAGGTTCAGGCGAGAGGAAACAATTTAACGCAGGCTGCATCCGTTCGATGCGGGCAATGCAGGCTTGCGTCGTTTCTTCGGAAGAAATGTCGCCCTTGGCAATTCCATTGGCCAATTCGGTTAAGCTGAGATCTGTGAGGCTCATTTCCGCCTCCCCGCCGCCAGGGTCGCGACGACGCGCTCGTAATCCGCCGGCTCATGGTCGAATTCGATGCGGACCACACCGGCCTCAACCAGATTGTCCATAGGCCCGATGAAATTGGCGATGCCATCGGCATCCGCCTGCGGCACCGAGCCGCCATGGGCGCGGGCCAGCATCGTGGTGACGAACTCGCCGTCGATCCGTCGTTCGTTCATCAAATTGCTCCTTGCGCTTTCAGCCGTTTCAAGTCCTCAGGCGAGAGGCCGAACTCCTCGCCGAATATTTCGTCGTTGTGTTGGCCGAGGTTCTGCCCGGTATGTCTAATCTGCCCGGGTGTGCGTGAGAGGCGCGGGAAAACGCTCTGCATACGAACCGGTCCCAGGTCCGCATCCTCAATCGAGACTACGTCACCACGCGCAATGTACTGCGGGTCCTCGAAGATTTGTCCGACATCCATCACCGGCGCGATCGCCGCCTCAACCCGCTCGAACTCGGCCGTCACCGTGGCAAGATCATGCCGGGCGATCCAACCGCCGACGATCGCATCGAGGGCGTCGACATGAGCCAACCGGCTCTCTGCCGTCTCGAAACGCGGGTCATCGGCGGTGCCTGGTCCCCCGGTCAACTCGAGCAATCGCCGAAGGATTGAGGGCGATGCGCTGGAGAGCGCCACCCATCGACCGTCACTTGTTTTGTAAGTGTTGCGAGGCGCGTTGTTGACGGAGCGATTGCCGGTCCGGTTCTGGACGATCCCGGTTTGATCGAACATCGTCGGCTGATAGCCGACGAGAGCGAATAACGGCTCGTAGATTGAAAGGTCGATCATCTGACCCGCGCCGGAACCCTTGGCGTCGCGTTCATAGAGCGCGAACATGGTGGCGAAGGTGCCGTATTGCGCCGCCACCCCGTCAGCCAGCCCGAACGGTGGCAAGGTCGGTGGCCCGTCTGCCTCACCAGTGATGTGAGAGAAACCACTGAACGCCTCGGCCAATGTGCCGAAGCCGGGGCGGTCCTTATACGGCCCGGTCTGCCCGAAGCCAGTGACCCGGACCATGACCAGGCGCGGATTGATGGATTTCAGATCTTCCCAACCGAGCCCCCAGCGTTCGAGCGTGCCGGGGCGGAAATTCTCTATCAACACATCGGCGGTTTCGATCAGACGTAGGAATAAAGCCTTGCCATCGGGGTCCGAGAGCTTGGCGGTCACGCAGCGTTTGTTGCGCGCCACAACCTTCCACCAGAGCCCATGCCCATCCTTTTTGATCCCGGTATGGCGCAAGGGATCGCCCTTCGGGTGCTCGACCTTGATCACGTCGGCACCAAAATCGCCGAGCAAGCTGGCGATCTGCGGGCCGGCCAGAATGGTTGCGGCGTCTATGACGCGCAAACCGGCCAACGGACCGTCTGGTGGACCATCTAGTGGTCCCTCAAGTGGGCCATCCGGGGCGCCATTCGGGGGTGAAGTCGTCGATGACATACGCGAGAGCCTAGAGTGGTTTCGCTTGGCGGGAGATCAAGAATGGTGATGATTGGCCGTCAAATGCCAATGCGCAACCGTGTTCGGCAAAAAAGCTCAGGGAGACAGGATCATGCAGCTCATCGACCAGGACGTTCCAGGCCCGAAGCGCGAGTTCATCGGCTATGGCCGCCATGTGCCAAAGGTGATTTGGCCCGACAAGGCCCGGGTCGCGGTCAGCCTGTGTTTGAACTACGAGGAAGGTTCGGAGAACTCCAAACCCGCCGGCGACGGAAAAAACGAGGGCTTGGCCGAACTCAGTTATTTGATGGATGGCAAATTTCGCGATCTCTGCGTCGAATCGGTATACGAATACGGCTCGCGCGCCGGAGTGTGGCGACTGCAGCGGTTATTCGACGAGTTCGAAATACCAATCACATTCTATGCCGCCGCAGTTGCACTGGAACGCAATCCGGAGGTCGCCGCATGGCTCAAGGAAGCAGGCCACGAGCCCTGCTCGCACGGTTGGCGCTGGGAAGAAGTGTGGCAGCTGAGCCGGGAAGAAGAACGCCAGCACATGCTCGCCGCCATCGAAACGATCGAACGGATGTGCGGTGAACGTCCGCGTGGCTGGTACTGCCGCTACGGCCCGTCCGAACACACCCGAGAGCTTCTCGTCGAGGAAGGCGGCTTCACCTACGACAGCGACGCTTATAACGACGACCTGCCGTACTACACCGAAGTATCCGGTAAGCAGCACCTGGTCCTGCCCTACACGCTGACCTATAACGACGGCAAGTTCGTGATGCCCCAGGGTTACGGGTCGCCGGCGGATTTTCTGGATCATCTGAAACGCGGCTTCGACTACCTTTGGGATGAAGGCGCCACCCACCCCCGCATGATGTCGATCGGCCTGCACCCCCGCCTGATCGGTCAAGCCGGCCGCATCTCGGCGCTAAAGGAGTTCATCGAATATGCACTAGCCAAAGGCGACGTCTGGTTCGCCCGCCGCCTCGACATCGCCGAGTGGTGGCACAAGCATCACACGGAGTTCGAGGTTTAGGGGGTTACCAACCGCCTTACCAGCCAACGCGCGATCTCATCCGAGTTTTCATCCATCATCATCATGTGGGTAGAGCCGGGGAAACCGTGTTCGGGGAGGTCGAGATACTCAGCCGAACCACCGGCTGCCACCAAACGTTCGACCGTCTCGCGGGTCGCGACTTCGAGACCCTGCCAGAGCGGCGTCAGGTCGAGGTAATCACCCATGAGATAGAGCCAAGGCTTACCGGCGACCGTCTCCGGGGTGATCGCATCGGCTGGGGGAAAGCCCGTCCCTTCGACCGAGACGAACCCCGCCACGAGGTCCGGGCGCGCCATTGCTGCCCGTGAGCCGATGTCGCCGCCGTGGCTGTGACAAACCAGGGTACAAGGTCCGATCCGTTCCATTGCCGCGATCAGGCCCGCGACCTGGACCTGCGTAGTCGACGTCCAACGCGGCACAAAACTAGCCAGCAGCGCGTCGTAATGCGCCAACGGGAAGCGTTGGCCCGGGAGCGGAATGCGGGCCTCGAAATCCGCATCCCGGCCGAAGCGAAACAGGCTCCAAGCCTCCCGATCAGAGCGTGCGATCGGCTTGCCATCCCAGACAGTCTCGTCAACCGGAAACCCAGACCGACCGCGCTCGACATTGTCGATCACATAGGTCGCGAAACCGGCGTCCAGGAAGTGATGTAGCCAACCTGGCCGACCATCCGGCGTCGTCTCCCACATGGCGCCGGTCAATCCGCCGCCATGCACAAGCAACAACGGCGGCGCCTCTCGCTGTTGCTCCGGAATGAAGTACTGCACGTAGGCCTGCTCGACCGTAAAGCGGCCGTTCGGGTCATGGTCGAGGGCGGCGGTCGGCGTGAAATTGATCCGCCTTACCGGTTCGCCTCGGACGTCGTGCACACGCCCGCCGACATGAAAGCTGCCGAAGCCGGCCAAGCGCAGGGTCATGTAACCGCCGCCATGAGGCGCTTACAGAAACCATCCGTGCGATCGCCGTCGATCCAGCGCACCACCGCGACCATATCGTTGTCCGGCTCGCACCAGACCCAATTGACGCCAACGCCACGCGCGAAAAAGCTCGACTCAGGTGCGCTTGGCGCATGAGTGTTCCCGGTGTTGAGCCACCACATGAAACCATAGTCCTTCTGCAAGGGGCAGGGTGTCAGAGCCTGGTTAACATAATCCTCGGAGAGGATCTGGCGATCACCCCAGCGACCCCGGTTCAACATCAAGAGACCGACCCGCGCGTGGTCGAAGCTGTTGATGAAAATACCACCGCCCCAATGCGCACCACCGGAAACCGATTGCATCTGCTCACCGTCGATCTCAACCCAGGAATTGCGATAGCCATGCCACTCCCAGGTATCGGAGCAGCCGATCGGGTCCATCACCCGCTCGCGAATGACCTCCGGCAAGGGGCGCCGCCACACCCGCAGCAACGCCAGTGCCAACCGATTGACCCGCACATCATTGTACTCCCAGAACGTGCCTGGTGTCTGGAGAGCGCGAAAGGTTCCCTTCGTCACGTCCGCGCCCGGCTTGGCGCCCAACACGCGGTTGCGGTCGATCATATCGGGCTTGCTCCACAGCTCGCCTTCCCACTCGCTGGTTTGCTGCAATAGATGGCGCCAGGTGATTTGCGAGTTATGTGGTGGCTCGAACCCACCGTCGTCGACAAGATCCGCGATCGGTGCGTCGAAGTCGGGTATCAGCCCCTCGTCATGCGCCAGACCGGCACAGATCGAGAGATAGCTCTTGGCCGCCGAGAACGTCATATCGACCGATGACGGGTCGCCCCATTCGGCAACGATCCGCCCGCCCTTGATCACCAGGCCATGCGGGTCTCCGCGATCACGGGTTGGCCCGATGATGTCGCCTAACGGCGGTGGCTCGCTGAAGTGACCCTCATCCAACGCTTCTTGGATGTTGCGGTTCATCGGCGACTCGGCCTCAATCGCAAAGGCAACAGCCTCATCCAAACGACTGGGGTCAAGACCGGCAGATTGCGGTTCAATTTTTTCCCAGGCATCGCCCGGGGCGGGAAAATATGCGGTCATGTTATGGGATCTCCGGCGAGGGGGTCTACGTTCAGCTTAGTCTCGATGCCGGATCGAGGCTAGACTTGGCTACAGACCTTGATAACGAGGAAACCCATGCATCAGCAGTTCGAATTGCAAACCTTCAAGGTGAATGGAATTACTTTGCGGGCAGCCGTCGAAGGCACGGGCCCACTGGTACTCCTGGTGCATGGCTGGCCGGAGCTTTGGTATTCGTGGCGACATCAGATCAAACCGATCGCCGAGGCCGGGTACCGCGTCGTGGCCCCCGATATGCGTGGCTATGGCGGCAGCGACAAACCGCATGCGGTCGAAGCCTATGACATGGCGACGCTCATGGCGGATATCGTCGGGCTTATCGATGCACTTGGCGAGGAGACCGCGATCCTGGTCGGGCATGACTGGGGCGCGCCGATTTGCTGGAACACTGCCACCTTGCATGCCCGTCGGGTTTCGGCCGTCGCTTGCCTCAGCGTGCCTTACCGTAAGCGCGGCGAGATTTCCGCGACCGAATTGTGGCGACGGATCTATGTCGGCAAGTTCTTTTACCAGCTCTACTTCCAGGATGAAGGCGTGGCTGAGGCCGAATTGGAAGCCGACGCGGAAACGGCGTTGCGGAAGATCTACTTCGCGCTCTCCGGCAATGCCCCTTCGCCTGACAGTTGGCTTAACCGACCGGCCGACAGTGCCTTGCTGGATAATCTCATTGACCCAGCATCCTTCCCGTCTTGGCTATCGCCAGAAGACCTGGCTTATTTTGTGGCAAACTTCGAAGCCGGTGGTTTTCGTGGCCCGATCAACCGGTACCGAAATCAGGATCGGGATTTCTTAGATCTCGCCGACATGGGCACCGTTCCGGTTCGCCAGCCAAGTTGCTTCATCGCCGGATCCAAGGATCTCGTTCGATGGTTCGTTCCCAACTATGACCTCTACGAAGACCTTGATGGCAATTGCGACGACCTCCGCGTAACCGAGATAATTGAAGGCGCTGGCCACTGGGTCCAGCAGGAAGCACCGGATCAGGTTAACGCAGCATTGCTCAAATTCCTGGCGACGCTCGATTGAGACCTTAAGCCGGCGTCACGCGATACCCCATCCTCGGGAAATGCACGCAGACCTGCCCGACTTGAGTATCGGTACGCAATATCGCGATCTGGTCAGGCGAGAGGCTGCGAACGGTTCCCACCACCCGCGGGCCACCAGAGGCGGGCGCGATCGTAACCGCCATACCGACATCGAGACCGGACGGATCGCCTGGATCACGCTGCTCGGGCGTTTCCGGCTCGGCGGCCTTGGCGATTGCGAGGGCATCCAGATCACTGAACTCTTCAGGCGTCCCATGTCCGATGGCTTTCACCCGTTGCTCCCAGCCGATCAGGCTTTCGAACTGTGAAAGAAACCGGTCCCCGTCGGCCATGCGATCGCGCAGGAACCAAACCAGATAATAGGCCAACGCATCTGGCAGACCCGGCTCAGCGCCCAGCATGAAATCGCGCTGTTTCAGACGTTCGTCGAACCACCCGAATTGGGCCCGAATATTGACCAGAGCATCGGTGTACTTGGACTTTATATCCTCAAGCGAGAAATCCGGTCCGAAATAGAGAGGGCCGCGATCAGCCAAGAACTCCGGCGGCATGTTGGGTGCCATCTCAACCAGCGCCACCGTGATCACATCGGTGAACAACGGTCCGTCGGTCCACTGCCCAACACCCCAGGCCATGCCGTAGGCACCGCCCGGAAACAAGGTCGGGTCGGGATGACGACGCTCAAGTTCACGGATGATGCATTTGGTGTCGCAATATATATCGGCACCAATCTGCATCACCGGGGTCAGGCGATATCCTCCGGTCAACGGCATCAAATTCGGCTTCGGCGGCAGGCGTGGTATCTCGACAGACTTCCAAGACAAGCTCTTCATGCCAAGCACCACCCGAACCTTTTCGGTCACCGGGGACTGCGGGTAGTGATGCAGAATAATCTGACCTTTGCTCATTTAGTGGTTCCTGTTTGATCGAATGCTTGACGGTAATGAGGTATTTCATTCATGCCGTAGGCGGCAAACCAAGTTTTCGTGATTGCGCGTCCTTCGACACGGACTTCGGCAAGCTCAGCCCGGCTCAGGATGACGAGAGGGGGCGGCTTCGGCAAGCTCAGCCCGGCTCAGGATGACGAGAGGGGCGGCTTCGGCAAGCTCAGCCCGGCTCTGGATGACGAATTGGATTTATTCTATGCCGTCATCCTGAGCCAGATCGAGCGGAGCGATAGCGTAGTTGAGATCTGTGTCGAAGGGCGTTTCACCAAACCGCCCGCCACTCTCCACCAAGCGACAGAGCAACATGCTGGATCAACCCGCGCGCAACCATTGCGTCCGCGACCGCGGCTCCGTTGGCGAGAGCCGCCTCGACCTCCCCGGCCGCCAGCACCCCGACCGACAGCGTCACCAGCCGCTCACCAAGATCGCTATCGGGGTCCTCGGCACTGGCTGGACCACGCGCGATTTCTGGGTGGCCGGGCAGGTCGACAGCATTCGCGATCAGAGTGGCTGCCACGTCGGCCGCCGCTGCATCGCCTGCCAGCACTGTGACTGCATCTGCGATCCCGAGTGAGAAAGACCGCCCACCCTTGCCGCTCGTTGCAATGCCGCGAACGGGATCGCCATGGCCGACCCGAGTTGCCGGCTCCGGATTTACCCCGGTTGCCACCAGCCCGACGTCGAAGACCGCGCCCAGGCCCAAGTGGAACGCTATGTCTCCGCCGTTATTCACATAGGCTTTGGCGAGTTCCGCGCTGTCCGTCATGGCGGTGAGCATATAGTCGGCAACAGCGCCAGCGACCGCCGCCATAGGGGTGACGAAAATGCCCTCGTGCGGCGATGCCGCCGCCGCCATACGTTGGGCGATCGGATCAACGAAGGCGCCTTCGCGTCGGTCGTAAGGACGGCGCAAGCGAGGCAGTTCCAAAGTCAGGCGACCGAGCAATCCTTCGAAGGCGGTAATCGCCGCCGCTTCGGCTCGTGATACCTCTTCAGCCGCGCCCTCGGCGGCGATGATCAGGTCTATCGGGCCGTCCGAGAGATGCAGTCGACCATCGCCAAGTCGGGCCGCTTGAGCCATCGCCTCAGCCGTCCCCGATCCGATCCAAGG
Organism: Rhodospirillaceae bacterium; assembly: GCA_018699735.1. Taxonomy (GTDB): domain Bacteria; phylum Pseudomonadota; class Alphaproteobacteria; order Thalassobaculales; family Thalassobaculaceae; genus JABIRP01. Next base: position 8,927 of record JABIRP010000237.1, read on the forward strand.
GCCAAGGGTTGGACGCATCGGCAATGTCTCGGCGAATGTCGGGGTGCGCTTCCAAGACCTGCTCCAGCGTCTGGATCGAACCCGTGTGGCCGCCCAGTTCGGTAAAGGCCCAGCGCGGCATGGTGAACTCGATCGGTGCGACCAAGGCCGGTGTCGGCACATAACCGAACGCGCCCGCCGGCATCCGGGTCACGTCGGCCATAATGGTGATACCGCCACCCGGCCAGACGTAAGCCGGTGCGCCACCGCATGTTACCCGGGTGATCAGTCGGTGTACCGAGTGGGTCAACAAGACCGGGTTCTCGGTTACACCCGCCCTCAGACTACCGCCTGCACCGGCCATAAACAGAACCGTGCAAAGCGCCGGCTCACAGTTCTCGCCTATCCGGTCAACGGTGAGCTGCAGCGGCGCCGGTATCGGTTGCTCGATCATCTTCAGATCGCCGTCGAGCTCGAAATAGGCTGCATCCTCACCGGTGGTTGAGACCATCAGGACGCGAGTGCCAGGTGTCGCTTTCTTGGCATCGATGCGGTCGATGATCGCCAGCGGATCCGTGATTTCCGTGCCGCCCCAGCCGCTGCCGGGCTCAGCCGACTGGAAATACCGGCCTGGTGTTGATTTGCGACCCCTAACTCGAATACCGGCTGGTTCCATACCGAGGAATCGGCCAGCCTGATGTTCGCTCAAGACGCCTGTAATGTGGTCGTCGACGACGATCACCTCGTCGGCATGGCCGTGCCATTGCTGCGCGAAGATCCCGATGGTGGCGGAGCCACAGCCGACCCGCATGCGTTCCTCGCGCTCGCCGTCAACCACCGGCGGTCGGCCGGCCTGAACCGTCACGACCGCGCCGTCGTCGATCGTCATCTCAACCGCCTCGCGGTCGCACAGAGCCAACAGTGCCGAGCACGTGACAGTGCCCTCACGTTTCGAGCCGCCGACAAAGTGGCGCACGCCGCCAAGCGACAGCATTTGGCTGCCATACTCGGCCGTGGTCACATGCCCAATCGGCTCACCATCGACCCGAACAGCCGCCTGTTCCGGGCCGAGATGGCGATCAGTATCGATCTTCACCTTGACGCCGCAATAGCTGAATATGCCCTCGGTGACGACCGTGACGGTGTCCAACCCCTCATGCTCGCTCGAGACGATAAAGGGCGCCGGTTTGTAGTCGGGATATGTCGTGCCGGAACCGATGCCCGTTACGAAGGCCGGTTCACCAGCCACGATCGAGCCATCCCAATTATCCGCCTGATTGAGGAACGGAACCAACTCGCCATCGACCACCTCGATACGCTGGGTTACGACCAGCGGATCCAACCGGATCAGCTCGCCACCTTGGTTGGCATAACGGTCACAGGCGCCCGCTTTTCCGTCACGGATCCGGCAGAGGACCGGGCAGGCGTCGCAGCGGATGATGTCCGTGTCGCTCATCCCACACTCTCCCCTCTCTGTTCCAGAATTGCCCGGCGTAGCTTGTGTGGCAGGACCGGCAGACTGCGCATGGTAACGCCCGTCGCATGCCGGATGGCGCCCAGGATCGCAGGTGCGGTCGGCACCAGGGCTGGCTCGCCAATACCCTTGGCACCGAATGGGCCGTGGGGTGTCGGGTCCTCGATCAGGATGCACTCCATCTCAGGCATATCGCCGGTGGTTGGGATCAGATAGTCGTGCAGGTTCTCGGTTCGCCCCGGCACATATTCCTCCATCAGTGCCATACCCAGGCCCTGGGCAATGCCGCCGTGGATCTGACCTTCGATCAGCATCGGATTGATGGCGCGGCCGACGTCGTGCGCCGCTGCCATGCGCTCGACCTTGACGGTACCAAGGTCGGTATCAACCGTGACCAGCGCGATCTGGGCAGCGAAAGCATAGGCCGCATAGGGTTCGCCCTGTCCGTCCGCATCAAGCGGATTGGTCGGCGGATCAAACGTTCCTTCGCCCGAAAGCACATAGCCATCGCCACCAATCGGCAGGGTCGAGAGATCGATCGCGTGGGTTCCCGCCGGATCGGAGACCCGCAACAGAGATCCAACCAGCGTCAGGTCCGCCTCGGCGCCCGCATTGGCGAGACGAAGGATGTCACCGCGCAACGCCTCAGCCGCGAACTGGGTCGCTCGTCCCGAAACCAGGGTCTGACGCGAGGCCGAGGTCTTACCGGCGTCGGGTGTAAGGTCTGTGTCGCCGCGCACTTCCTCAATCAGATCCACCGGAACCCCAAGCGCATCAGCACAAATTTGCGCCATGATCGTGTAGGAGCCTTGGCCGATATCTACAGCCCCATTGTGCAGCACAACCCGCCCGTCAGGCGTAATTCCGACCCGCATCGTGGACGGATTGCTCATTGAGGTATTGCCACAGCCATAGAACATGCAGCCAATCCCAACGCCGTGACGGGTCGATCCACTCTCCTGCGCATTGGCACGCTTCGCCGCATCCAAGTATTCGCCCCACCTCGGGCGCAGCGCATCCAACATTCCGCCATCCCGATGCCCTGGTCGAAAATCTGGCCGGTCGCCGTCGGTTGACCCGCTCGAAGCGCGTTCAGGTAGCGAATTTCCAAGCGATCGAGACCGAGCCGGTCCGCGGCCTCATCCAATAGGCCTTCATGGCAAAGCGATGCTTGCGGCACGCCGAAACCACGGAACGCGCCGGCCGGCGGCTGGTTCGTGTGGTAGGCCGCCGAGGTCGCCTGAACTGCCTCGACATAGTAGGGGCCCGAGGCGTGAACCGGCACCCGGCCCGCGACCGTCGGCCCCCATGAAGAATAAGCACCGGTGTTAAAGTCGCCGTGGAAGCGCAGACCCAACATCCGCCCATCGGCATCGACGGCCAGCTCTGCGGTCATCTCACTCGGATGGCGTTTGGTCGTGCTGGCCAGGCTCTCCTGGCGACTGAAGGTACAAGCAACCGGTCGGTCCAACAGCCACGCGGCAACCGCGACCAGCGGACCGACAGATTGGTCGAGTTTGCTCCCAAACCCGCCGCCAACCACCGACGGTGTGATCCGCACGTCCGGCTCTGGAATACCTAACACGCGGGCGATTTCCTCCCGATCCATGTAGGGCGCCTGCGTGGTTACCCGAACCTCGATGCGGCGCGTTCCGTCGCTGGCGACCGTTGGGCGAGCCCACCCAGCCTCGGGCTCGATATAGGCATGCTCGACAAAGCCAGTGCTCCAAGTGCCGTCGAGTGAAATTTTGGAGTTGTCGAAAGCATCCGAAATTGCGCCCCGTGCCACGCGACCTCGGATCAGGACGTTGCCCGGTGCATGGGTATGCATCTCATGGGCGCCCTCGGCCCGCGCTGCTGCGATGCCTTCGATTGCCGGCAGAGGAGACCATTCGATCGGGAAGTCGGTTATTTCAACGGCCCCGACGGCGGTTCTCTCGCCAACAATTGCAGCGACCGCTTCGCCCCGAAAGCGCACCTCGGTCTCGGCTAAGACCGGTTGGTCTTTTGGTTCGGGGTAGATGCCGAACCCATTCAGGCCCGGTATGTCGGCTGCCGTTAAGACCGTCAGCAAACCCGGATGGGCAGCGAGGAAACCTGCAATATCTCCAAACGTAAATCCCGCACGCGCGTGCGGCGCGCGCATGACCCGCATGACAAGTGCATCCGCCGGCACTCCATCATCGGCGAACCGAGCGGCTCCGGTCAGCTTGTCGATTCCATCACGCCTCGCAATCGACTTGCCGACGGCAGGATCAAGTTTGGTTTCTGGCTTCAACTCAACGCCCGCCACCTCAGAGACATCCAACACCGCGTCGATGATCTTGGCATATCCAGTGCAGCGGCAAAGCACGCCACCGAGCGCATCCTCGACCTCGGCTCGGCTTGGCCTCTGGTTTCGGCGCAACAGGCCGGCCGATGCCATCAACATGCCTGGGGTGCAGATCCCACATTGAGCGGCCCCGTGGCGATGAAACGCGCCCTGCAGTGCGTCCAGCCTGCCATCATCAGCCAGGCCCTCAACAGTTTCCACCGAAGCGCCGACGACCTGACCCGTCGGCACCAGACAGGCACAGACCGGCTGACCATCAAGCAGAACCGTGCAGGCGCCGCAGTCTCCGGCATCACAGCCGACCTTCGTGCCCGGCAATCTGAGATCGTGCCGCAGAACGTCAGAAAGTCGACGCATCGGGTCCGCTGTGATCTCTCGCGGCTCACCATTAACCTCAACGAGAATGGGATCTGCGGCCATGCCTCATGAACTCCCGGCCGAATTACAAATATCTACGCCGCAATGTCGGATCAATGTCGCCACCGCATCCCGGCGATACCATGCATCGGCTCTTACGTCGTCGACCGGCGACAAGACCGAGAGATAGGGTGTCGCATCAAGGGTCGCGAGCTCGGTCATGCGATGACCGGTCAGACTGTCCTCCAATTTCGTCAGTCGAACCGGAACTTCGGAGCACGCACCAACCGCCACGCGGACGAAATCCAGAATTCCTTCTGAATTCGCAGCAGCAACCATCCCAACAGACGCAATTGAAATCACCAAATGCTTGCGTGAACCAAGTTTACGGAAGCTCGCTCGGGCAGTGGTTGAATGCTTAGGGATTCGGATAGCAATAAGAATTTCATCGGATTTCAATATGGTTTTTCGATTTCCTCGTAGGAAATCACATAACAATATTTCGCGGATCCCCTTTGGCCCCGCAATTTCAACTGAAGCATTCAAACTGATCAATGGCGGTATACCATCGGCCGCCGGAGAGGCATTGCAGATGTTCCCGCCAATCGTCGCGCGAGCCTGAATTTGGTGACCGCCAATTTCTCGAGCTGCTTGGCAAAGTCCATCAAGCCACTTCGGCAATCTGGCGATACCAAGGTCCAACCAACGCACACAGGCTCCGAGGCGCACGCCGAGATGATCAACCTCAATACCGCACAGTTCTGGGATATTTGTGAGATCCAAAACATCAACATCGATCGGGCGCCCAGCATAGGCCGGGTAGAAGTCCGTTGCCCCGGCCAGGAGTTTCCAGGAATGCCCGGTCGCTCGAAGATCAAGCGCTTGGTCTAAGGTCCCTACACGTAGGTACTGCCCCACGTCACTCTCCCGGGCCGCCCATCAACGAGCAGTGCCGATTTGTTAGTATGCTTATGGAATTTAGTTTGCGCCCCAGCCCGGCAGTCGGTCAAGGCTTCCGCCCCGCTGCTTCTTGTCGTCATTCCAGCAGCTTTTTTTAATTTTTTTGTTAGACATATCTATAAGTTCAAAAGCGAAGTTACAATCATGGTCAATAATTAATTATTTGATTCTATTATTAGTATTCAAGACACCATACAATAGTAGCCCAATACTGTGAGTATGATTTAAATCTTATATTTTAACTTGCATAACCGATTACGACCTTATTATATGAATCACACGCAACATGTGACTTTCGGGGAGGGGAGACGATGGTTGGCAATCGGGAAAATAAGGAATTTGGAACACCGAAATTCAATCTTATGATGATGAATGATGCGAAAGACCCAAAGCGCTACCACCTCGGCGGATCTGTGCTTCTAGCCGACGGTCAGGACCCATATCTCGAACTGAGAACGCGATTAGATCTATTAATCGAAAGGCGCCGCCAAACGCATGGCGCCACAGTTCGAAATAGGAAGAAGAACTCCAAACAAAATACCTAATCGATGCTCCAGCAGCGATATTGGCCGCTCATGTCGGGCTGCCTCAGGTAAGGGCATCGATCTGCTGATCAGACAACGTCCCTGGCACAATCGTAATAGGCAGACAGACTTGAGCTGCGCCCTTGCCGGTCAGGAAACTGATCAGAGGACCAGGTCCGTCGGTGGACGGACTAGCAGCCAAAACGAGAACCGAAATACTTGGCTCTTCACCGAACAATTTCAGCAATTCGTCACTTATTGGGCCTTCTCGAACATAAATCGCCGGGATTTGCCCTGATACTCTGTTGACGTATTCGGAGAGGTTTCCAATCAGTTTTTCAGCCTCATCACGCCGTTCTTCCCGCATGATCTCCCCAACACCGGCCCAATGCTGAAACTCGGCCGGCTCAATGCACTTGAACAATGCAACACGGCCGCCGGTTGATTTTGCGCGCAGACATGCGAATCGCAGGGCTACATTCATCTCTTCCGTATCATCGACCACCACGAGAAATACGCGGTCATCGGCGATCTGCGCGGCGTCTGCATCCTGCTCGTTCCCGTCACTCATGACTGCCTCTCCTCGGTCGCTATCCAAACGATTTGGGTTTCGAAAAGTCTCTTAAATCTTCCAGACAGAGATTTTACATTTTACGGAACGCAACCGCCGCAAGCCAGCCTGACGCGGCGGCGATCAAAATTGCGGCGATACCGTAGAGCGCCGACTGCCCATGTGCGAAGTCATAGACTTCAGCGCCAACACCGACTTTTTCGACCCTTAACGGCGTCGTTTGCGCGCTCACCTGATTGCCATCATGGATGAGATAAACCGACGCTGTATAGAGTCCAGGTCGCATATTGGCCGGGAACCAGACCCTGGTCCGAAACAAACGCTCTGAGACGACAGTAATTTTACCCACCTTGGCACTAAACAAATTCTGGCTTTGTTTCAGGCGAAGGAGCGCCTGTCGAAACTCGGAAATCTGCTCTGGGCGCAATCCGCGATACACTTTCGCCGGCGTGAAACCAATATACTCCGCTCCGATCTGTTGGCTCTCGCGAACATCTTCCGGTGCCACATCTTCGAGCGGCCGGGTCGCAGCGATTGCGTAAAAACTTGGTACGCGCTCAAAAGCGATTTCGTCAGTGTTAATCCAAATACCGCCGACCCGATCCTTTTTTCGGACTGTAACCGTCTCATCCGGCCCAGTGATGGTAACGACGATGTCGCCATCCCCCTCAATCGCGCCGAACAACAGAAGTTCCGCGCCGGTGAAGCCAGTGGTGATCGCGACATGATGTTCGGAAAGATCAGCGACCAGGCTCTGCGACATAACCGGCTTGACCGGCAGGAACCCTAACGCGGCGATAATGATGGCAGCTATGAAATGAGATGATCGTTTCATTACCGCTCCCTCAATGCGCCAGCGCCGCGCCGATCGAAAAGAGATCAACGGGTGTCGCTATAAGGTCATAGGCAAGCTTGACACAGACCCCGACCACCATCAGAGCCAACAATCCGCGTAGTTGTTCGCCTTTCAGTCTGCCCCCGAAGCGGGTACCGATTTGCGCGCCGATAACTGCACCGATTAGCAACAGGATGGCCAGCACGACGTCCACAGTCTGCGTGTTGACCGCTTGCAGGAACGTGACGTTCGCGGTTACGAAAATGATCTGAAAGAGCGACGTCCCGACCACGACCGAAGTCGGCATGCCGAGCAGATAGATCATCGCCGGCACCATGATAAAGCCACCTCCGACGCCCATCAAAGCGGCTAGGATGCCAACCAAGAGACCAATCGTAAACGGCATGACGGCGCTGATATAAAGCTTTGATCGCCGAAATCGCATTTTAAACGGAAGGCCATGCAACCAGTTGTGCTGGTGTAGCTTGCCACGCTTGGCACCAACCTGCCGGGCACGCATCATTGAGCGGATGCTCTCGATCAGCATCATCGATCCGATTATGCCCAGGAAAACGACATAGCAGAGTTTAATGACCAGATCGATCTGGCCCATTGTCTGCAGAACCTTGAAGATCCAAACACCTGCGGAAGACCCGACGACACCACCCAACAACAAGACAGCGCCCATCTTGAAGTCGACGTTACCGCGCCGCCAATGCGCCAACACACCTGATACCGAACTCGCAACAATCTGATTGGCTTCCGTCGCCACGGCGACCGGAGCCGGCACGCCGATAAAAATTAGCAGCGGTGTCATCAAGAAACCGCCACCAACGCCAAACAGCCCTGACAAAAATCCGACCCCTCCCCCCATTCCGAGAATGAGGAAAATATTCACCGACATTTCGGCGATGGGTAGATAGAAATACATTCGGCGGACCGGTCCGTACGGAATCCAGAAAAGACGTTCACATATTGTTGAAATTAAACGCCGTCCTGGTGATAGCAGAAACCGCCGGGCCATGTCCCGTGTTTAACTTAGTTTTATTGAATAATCTTACCGGCTTGGTGAATTCTCTCGAGCGCTCGAGGGGCACGCCCGTCAACGCCGCGTGACCCTTCTCGTCAATCATATTAACGTGCCTGCGAACCCTCTCTCGTGGAGCGCAACATGACCGAAGAAACCCGTCTCGACAATTCTCGCCAGATCCAAGCACCGCACGGCTCGGAAATCAGCTGCAAGTCCTGGCTGTCCGAGGCGCCGCTGCGAATGCTGATGAACAACCTCGACCCCAACGTTGCCGAGAAGCCGGAGGCGCTGGTGGTTTATGGCGGCATCGGCAGAGCCGCTCGCGATTGGGCGTCCTACGACAAGATCGTCGCCTCACTGAGGGAGCTGGAGGATGACGAAAGCCTCTTGATCCAGTCGGGCAAGCCGGTCGGTGTGTTCCGAACCCACAAGGACGCCCCCCGCGTATTGATCGCCAACTCGAACCTGGTCGGCGCCTGGAACACCTGGGAGCACTTCCACGAGCTCGACCAACAAGGGCTGATGATGTACGGCCAGATGACGGCCGGCTCATGGATCTATATCGGCAGCCAGGGCATCGTACAGGGCACCTACGAAACTTTCGTCGAGGTCGGCCGGCGGCACTATAGTGGCGACTTGAACGGCAAATGGGTCCTGACCGGGGGGCTCGGAGGTATGGGCGGCGCGCAGCCGCTGGCAGCCACCATGGCCGGCGCCAGCATGCTGGCGGTAGAGGTTCAACCCTCGCGAATAGAACGTCGGCTCGACAGCCGCTATCTCGACCGCAAAGCCGAGACCATCGACGAGGCACTAGAAATCATAGAAACCGCCCATGCCAAGGGTGATGCGGTTTCGGTTGGGTTGCTCGGGAACGCAGCCGAGGTCTTTCCCGAACTGGTTCGTCGTGGCATCCGGCCTGATATCGTCACCGACCAGACCAGCGCCCACGACCCCTTGAACGGCTATGTCCCGGCCGGCTGGTCGTTGTCGGAATGGGAGGAAAAGCGCGAGCGCGATCCACAGGCCGTTATCCAAGCAGCCAAGGCCTCAATGGCAACCCATGTCCGCGCCATGCTCGACTTCCACCGACTGGGTATTCCAACCCTCGATTATGGTAACAACATTCGCCAATTCGCGCTGGAGGAAGGGGTCGAGGATGCGTTCGATTTTCCGGGGTTCGTACCGGCCTACATTCGCCCGCTGTTCTGTCGCGGCGTTGGGCCATTTCGTTGGGCGGCGCTTTCCGGCGACCCAGAAGATATCTACAAAACCGATGCCAAGGTCAAAGAACTCATCCCAGACGACCCACACCTGCACAATTGGCTCGACATGGCCCGCGAACGCATCCAGTTCCAGGGGTTGCCCTCGCGCATCTGTTGGGTCGGGCTCGGCGAGCGCGACAGACTTGGCATGGCTTTCAACGAGATGGTTGCGTCCGGCGAGCTTTCCGCCCCAATCGTGATCGGCCGCGACCACCTGGACAGCGGTTCGGTCGCTAGCCCCAACCGCGAGACCGAGGCGATGGCGGATGGTTCCGACGCGGTGGCTGATTGGCCACTCCTGAACGCTTTGCTGAACTGCGCCTCGGGTGCGACCTGGGTCTCGATCCACAATGGTGGCGGTGTCGGCATCGGGTACTCGCAACACTCCGGCATGGTCGTCGTCTGCGATGGCAGTGAGGACGCGACCAGACGCTTGGAGCGCGTGTTATGGAACGATCCGGCAACCGGCGTTATGCGCCACGCCGACGCTGGCTACGATATCGCCGTGGACTGCGCCCGCGAGCAAGGGCTCAATCTGCCGTTCCTTGACCAGTCCGGAACCTGATAGGCTCTGGAATTGGGCGCCAAAATCACGCGTTGAACGCGGGAGACATCCATGGCGAAGCGGGCCAAGCGAGCACCGATATCCCGGGCGGCCATGGAGTTGCTGCCCGGCGCGGTCGCGTATTTTGACCCGAACGGGTTATTGGCAACGTGCAATCAGCGCTTCCAAGATGATATGCCCGTTAACACAAACGATGGCTTAACCGACGGCTCGACTGGCGCCTTGGCTCTCGACGACGCGTTAAAGCACATCGCCAACACGATTGATGTCAAAGATCGACGTAAAATTCTGCAGCGGTGGCGACGCGCTGCCGAGACCGGCAAGACGATCGATACGGTGGTGTGCCTGAGCAGCACAAATCATCTGAAAACGGATTGCCGCTGGGATGACGACGGTGGCTGCATGATGACGCTTACCGAGTTCGCGATCAATCCCAGCGACTCCAACCATTCCAGCGATGACCTTGACCTCGCATTGCTCGACACTGTGCCGGTTCCGGTTGTGCTCAGCCGTGCCAACGACGAAATCGTTCTTCACATAAATACGGCCGCGAGGGCGTCATACGGACGAGGACTAGGCCTTCAAGTCGGCGGCCGTGTGCCCTACGTGAAGCCGGAAGAACGCGAACGCCTGGTCAAGCTCCTCAGGAAGAACCGACAGGTCGACAACTATCCGGTCACGTCGAAAGATTCGACCGGCGCTTTGATCGAAGTGTTGGTTTCAGCGCGAGAGGTCACTTTCGCCGGCGAAGTCTGCGTACTCGCTTTTTCTCACGTGCAGACCGACCGGCTTCGCCTCGAGATCGAACTTAAGGAAACAAGGGATTTTCTAGATGCCGTTATCCACAACATGGACCAAGGCCTGATAATTGTTTCCGAGGTCGACAAGAAGCTTGTGATTGATTTCGCGAACAAACGCTACGGAGAACTCTTCGGCATCCCGGATGAATGGATTGCCGAGCCGCGAAAGTACACGAAACAGATCATTGCCAGCCGAGCGAAATGGCGAGGCGGCACGCCGAGCAGTTCCAAAGTGGTCGTGGACGAAATGGTCGCGAGCATCGTCGCTGGCACCGAATACAGCCGACGCCTGGAAGGATTGGACGGTCGAATATTGGAAGCTCGGCAACGCGCTCTACCGGATGGACGCATGATCCGGACTTTCACCGATATAACCGAATTGGAGGCCCTAGAGTCGAACGCGCGCGCCCAATCCGAGATCCTTCGCAACGTCCTCGACGTCGCCGGGCAAGGGATCGCTGCAGGCAATAGCGATAACAAACTGATCGCTTGGAATGACACCTACCGCAAAATGCTGGGTTTCTCCGATGATTTTCTACAAGTCGGGACATCATTGATTGATTTGAATTTGGACCTCGCCAAACGCGGTGTGTATGGCAGCGAGCGCGGCGACGAAATAGCCCGAGAAATCATCGCGAGCTTCAGCAACCGCAAGCCGACGCGTGGCGAGATGCGGGTCGGCGACCAAGCCTATGATGTAATCGCAACCCCCACAGAAGACGGCGGATTGGTCGTCACCTATACCGACGTGACCGAGCGACGTCGCTCCGAAGTGGCGCTTCGACATCAAACGGAGTTGTTGCGCCTCACCCAGGACAACATTGACCAAGGCCTCATTCTGGTCGATCCGGACGACCAAATTGTCCTGTTTAACAACCGGGCTTGCGAGCTTTTGGATATTCCGGAGGAGGTTTTCAGGGACCGCCCGAATATACACGACATTATCGCCTACCAAGTTTCCCAGGGCGATTTCAAAGATCCGGAATCCGAGATCGAGAGCGCGCTCGC
>JABIRP010000238.1 GCA_018699735.1 Rhodospirillaceae bacterium
CGGCGTCGTTTCCTGCAAGGCCTTCAGCATCGAGCGCCAACCGCCGATCATCACCTCGCCGCGCCGGGTCAGCGAGCGGCAGACCGCTTCGATGCGAAGGCGGGTCGAGGTGTCGAGGTCCTCGGCCTTCTCATCCAGGATACCCATCAAGCGTCGTCGTAGCGCCAAGACCGGCTCCAGCAGACGCGCGAGTGCCTGGTCCAGTGAGACTGACGCCTCGATCAGCCCATCGATCGGCGGGTGCGCGTCGCATTCCAGCGAATACGGATTGTTCGGATGTTCGGTGCGGGCGTAGAGCTGTCGACGCACGAAGTCGAGGAACCCTTCGGTGGCGCCTCTTGGCTCAGCTTCGCCCAAACGCCCAAGCCAACCCTCTCCTGGGAGGGTTTGGGCGGCCGACAGAATGCGGTCGAGCTCTTCCAATGCCTTCTCGTCATCGGCGATCAGATCCTCGACCCGGCGTTTCAGCCCGCGCGCCCGGCCCGAGCGCCGTCCATCGGCACCGAGCAGCCAGCGCCGGAGCTCCGCCGTCTCCTGGCCGCCGAGATCGGCCGAGAATGCACTGTCGGCGGCATCGAAGACGTGATGGCCTTCGTCGAACACATAGCGCGTCGGCACATTGGCATCGTCGTCGCCACCGCCGAGTGCTGCTTGGATCATCACCAGCGCATGATTGGCGATGACGATCTCGGCGCGTCTGGCCCGGCGCACCGATTTTTCGATGAAGCATTTGTGGTAATGCGCGCAGGCGGAATAGATGCACTCGCCGCGCCGGTCGGCCAAACCCAATGTGCGCCCACGCCCGAGGATATCGGAGAGCCAGGAGGGAAAGTCACCGCCGACCATGTCGCCATCCCGGCTTGCCAAGGTCCACCGCGCCATAAGGCCCAGCGCCGTGCCGTATTGCGGCATCATCGCGAGCGTGCGGGTCGCTTCCTCCAGGTTCAGCAGACAGAGGTAGTTCTCCCGACCTTTGCGCACCACAACCTTGGTTGACTTAGTGACTGGGTCCGGAAACAGGCGGTCGAGTTCGCCGTCGATCTGATGCTGCAAGTTGCGGGTGTAGGTCGAGATCCAGACAGCACCACCATTTTTCTCGGCCCAAAGGCTGGCGGGTGCCACATAACCGAGTGTCTTACCGACGCCAGTACCGGCCTCGGCCAGGACCAGGGCCGGTCGCCCTTCGACCTGGCGCGGTGCGAAAGCGGCGCTGACGGCGGAGGCATAGTCAGCCTGACTGGGTCTGGTCTCGGAGCTGTTGCCGAGCAATTCCGAGAGACGTTGCCGGGCCTCTAGCGGGGCGACGGGTTCATGCCCGGCCGGCGGTTCCGGTGCATGCTCAGAAATCTCGGAGAGCCTCCGCCATACGTCGAGCCCGGCGGGACGAACCTGCCCGAGCGGGCCATCGTCTGGGTGCCCGAGCGACGTCAATACCCGCGCCGCCCAGGGCCAGCTGCAATCCCGCATCACACGCGCGATCGGCAAGGCACTTGGATCACGGGTGCGGAGCTTTAATTCCAACAACAAGCTGTCGGCGGCATCCAGCAAGGTCGCTGCCATATCCGCCGGGGTGGCGGGCGGATCGAGGTCGAGCACTTCTGCCAATCCGCGTGGTGTCGGCAGACAGAACCGGGCCGGCCAAACAAAGGCGAACAACTCCAGCACGTCGAGGGCAACCAGCTGGTCCTGGCCCAAACGCCGGGCCACGGCGCGGGCATGACAGACCACAGGCATCTCGAAATCCACCCGGGCACGGGCGGCCTCCGGGGAAAACTCCTCGATCGTGCCATCGCTGCCCAGCCACACGCATCCACGAGATCCGGCGAGCAGGACAGGAGGGCTGGAGGCGGTGGGCTCAGTCATGCCTCGGGTGTAGCAGTGGCGGCGGGAGGCGGCAACGGGGGAGGTGCGGCAGGCGTGGGATTTGCAATTCTCCTACCCGCTACTCGAAAATGTAGTTGCTCTTCTTGAAGCGCATCATCTCGGAATGAATTTGCCTGAATTTGGGCGTTTGCTCGGCCAGCACGGCGTTCCAGGCCTGGCGGACATCCGCGATGACTTTTGGATTGAACGGCTTGATGCTGACCTCCCGGTCCCGAAGTTCCTGGATGCTGTCGCGCGCCAGATGGAAGTCTTTTTCCACCCACTCGATGATGTTCTCCTTGCACGAATACCGGATCACTTGTTGCTGCGTGGTTGAAAGTTCGTTCCATCTGTCCTTATTGACGAAGACGTGATTGAAGTAAGACATCTGATGCCATGCGGGATAGTGATAATCCGATCTCACCCGCTCGATCCCCAGTTCGTAAATCAGGTCTATATAGGGCGTAGCAAACTCGATCGCATCGAGCGTTCCCGCTTCGAGGTCCGCCACGACCGTATCCGTGAATTTTGGTGTTGTTTTGCTGCCCAGGCGCTTGGCTACGACAGCAGGCAGGTCCGTGATCCGCATCTTAAGATCAGCGTATTGCTTGGCGGACTTGATATGGTGTTCGAAATAACCGCCGCCCTCAGCACCCATCAGGGCGCAGGCCATGGGAACGACATTGACGTGTTTGTAGGCTTCGGCCAGCAGCTTGTCGTGCGATCCAGACAGGTACCACGCCAACGCTTCCTGCACATTCAAGCCGAACGGAACAGCTGAAAAATTTGCCATTTCGGGGTTGGTCGCAAAGTCGAAATACGCTGTGGAATAGCCGATTTCGACGTCACCCTGCGCGACCACGCTGGAGGGGCCCCAACCGGCCGTGGGTTGGCCCGGATGGAAGAACTGGATTTTCATCGTGTCTTGAGAATATTTTTCGATCTTTTGAATGAAGCCGATCGCGGCGCGGCCGAGCACCGGAATGCCACCGTAAAACGATGACTGCAGTTTCCAACTAATTTGCGGGCCCTTTACCTCGGCCGGCGGCGATCCGTATGCCGATGGAATTTCCGGCTCAAGAACGAGGTCTTGCGGATTGCCGGACCGCCGCCAGCGCTCGTAGAGCGAATAGGCGGCCACTGTCGCCACTGGTTTTGCCGGCTTCGGTGCCTGATATGCGGCAACCTGCCGAGGTTTCTCCGGCACGCGCGGCACCAGAACGGTATTCGGCTCGCCGATGGCGCTTGCTTGTTGTACTCGGGTGAAGCGGCGCCGCGCCGCGTAGCTCATTTCGTCATCAAGATAAGCCTGAACTTCGGACAGTGTTACCTTGCCGTCGCCGTTTCCCCACTCTCCACCATCGGCCTTGCCGTAAAGCCCGTTCAGCACGAAGTTGGTGAACAGACCGAGCTTGGCCTTACGGTCCCAGCTTGCGACCTGATCCCCGCGCGCGGCCGATAGGACGGTGATCCCTTGGGACACATCGTTTGCAACCGTTTTCACGAACACCGGCGAAGCCGCCTTGATCAGCAGCCCGGCCTCGCTGGCGCCTGAGAAACAGGCATCGAGCATCACGGTCACCGATCGAGCCTTCAGCTTGGCGAGATTGCGATATAGAAGATCCAGCGAATAGCCGTTGATCTCTACTGTCGCTGGATCACTGTCGACTGGCAGCAGATAACCGCGCTTGTCGTTCAGGCCGGGCGCACCATGCCCCGAGTAATAGACGAAGACGTCAGATCGGCCCTGGCGCACCCAACTCCAAAGCTTGCCCTTGTGCGAGGTTTCATTGCCGAATACGGCGAGGATCTCCGCCTGGCCGGCATTGCGCAGATCGATGATATTGCCGTCTCGGTATCCCAGAACGTCGATTAGAAAGGCTCGCATCGCGTCGCCGTCATTGCCGGCATAATCGACGGGCGGGATCTCGTTCTTGTATTGGCCATTGGCGATGATGACCGCAATCGCGTGTGGGTTCGACGGCGCTTTGGCCACTGCTGGTGCCGCCAGGAAGACCGCTGATGTGATCAATAGAAGTAGAATTCTCAACATTGCCAAATTCCGTGTTTTGCTCTGCCTATTTGAAGATGTAGCTGCCCTTCTTAAAGCGCATTACCTCGGTGTGGATCTGTTTGAACTTGGGCGATTGCTCGGCCAACACGGTTTGCCACGCCTGTCGGGCGCTCTCCACGACGGTCCGGGGAAAGGGTTTGATGTTGATCTTTTCTTCACGCAATTCGCGAATGGTTTCACGGGCCATTTGGTAGTCTTTTTCGGCCCAGTAGACGATGTTCTCGCGGCAGGAAAACCGAATGACCTCCTGTTGGGACGAGGTAAGTGTGTCCCAGCTGTTTCGGTTGACGAAGATATGGCTGAAGTACGAAGGCTGGTGCCATGCCGGATAGTGATAGTTGGTGCGGAAGCGCTTCATGCCATATTCGAAGGCGCGATCGATGTATGGCGTAGAGAACTCGACGGCGTCCAGGCGTCCCTCTTCGAGGTCGAGCATCATCTCGTCGCCCAGGTAGGATTTGACCGTGCTGCCAAGCCTGGAATGGACGCGGCCAGGCATTCCGCTGCTTCGGAGTTTCAGCCCGGCGTAGTCCTTGATATCGGCGATAGGGCGGGGAAAATAACCACCGCCCTCCGCCCCCAACAGCGCACAGGCCATCGGGACGACATTGATGTGCTCATAGGCTTTCGCCAACATCTTGTCGTGGGATCCTGACAGGTACCAGTCTAGCGCCTCTTGCATATTCAGTCCGAACGGGACCGCCGAGAAATTCAGTAATTCCGGATTGCCATCGGCATCGTAAGCGGCGGTCGCGTAGCTGACCGGGACATCGCCCTCGGCGACTTCGCTCGTGGTCCGGCGCCCGGATGTTGGTTGACCGGGTTGGGAAAACTGAATGTGCATCAAACCGTCGGAATACTTCTCGACGCGCTGGATAAAGCCGATGGCGGCCCGGCCCAAGATTGGAATGTCACCATAGAAGGACGAAAGTAGCAGCCAGTTTACCGGCTCCCCCTTCACGCTGGCAGGTGGCGAGCCGTAAGATATCGGGATCTCCGGCTCAAGGACAAGGTCCTGCGGGTCACTCGATCGGCGCCACCGGCCGTAAAGCGAATAGTCGGTGACCGATACCTTCTTCTTAACCGGCTCGGGCGCCGTAATCGCGGCGACCTGCCGTGGTTTTTCCGGCACACGGGGCACCAAAACCGTTTGCGGGTTGCCGACGGCGCTTGCCTGTTGCACTCGGGTGAAGCGGCGGCGCGCGGCGTAACTCATCTCGTCATCCAGATAGGCTCGGACTTCCGATAGGGTCACTCGGCCGTCGCCATTGCCCCAATCGCCGCCATCGGCTTCTCCGTAAAATCCCTTGAGCGCGAAGTTGGTGAACAGGCCGAGCTTGGCTTCTCGGTCCCAGCTTGCGATCTGATCGCCCTGGGCTGCGGTGAGTACGGTGATGCCTTCGGCGACGTCGCTCGCCGTGGCCCTCACAAAGACCGGCGATGCCGCTTTGATCAGGAGCCCGGCCTCGCTCGCCCCTGAAAAACAGGCATCCAGCATAATGGTCACCGTCCGCGCTTTCAGTTTGGCGAGGTTGCGGTAGAGCAGATCCAGGGAATAGCCATTGATCTCAACTGTCGCCGGGTCCGCATCGACCGGAAGCAGGTAGCCTTGCTTGTCGTTCAGCCCCGGCGCACCATGGCCGGAATAGTAGACGAACACATCCGAACGGCCGGGCTTGATCCAACTCCAGAGCTTACCTTGGTGGGATTTCTCGTTGCCGAAGACGGCCAGGATTTGTGCCTGACTGGCATCGCGTAGTTCGATGATGTTGCCGTCGCGATACCCCAACACATCGATCAGGAACGACTTCATTGCGTCGCCGTCGTTGCCGGCGTATTCGACTGGCGGGATCTCATTCTGATAATCGCTGTTGGCGATGATGACGGCGATCGCGTTCGGGTTGGACGCCGCGGTTGCCGAAACCGGAATGACCAGGAACTGAACGGCGAGGGCGGCCCAGAACAATAGCCTCAATCTCATTCGCTCCCCCGTTGTGTAAGTACGACAAACGTCAATTTAGAATAGTTTAGATGGTCATTCTACTGAAATTTGATTGCACCAATCCAGACATGGCCCAGATTTTGGGTGAGATCAGAGGGTCGCAGGCTGGCGAAGCGGGCTGCGCGGGATAATCTAATTACGCGAGGTTGCTCGACGTACCGCAAGTCCCTATCGACCTGTAATGACCGGGATATCACGTGTTGATGGATTCCGACTGAGAGCTTCCACCGCCGCATGAACCGCGTTCGAGATCGCTGTTGATTGTAGGTCTGGAAATATCTCATCAAGTCCGCGACCGCATTGCCTTTCGAGGTCCAATGCCGAGACTTCTGAGAACCATCGGTTCCGATAAAACAGATCGGTCGTCGAATTCAATATGATCACGCCAAACGGCAATGCTCCCAGAACCAGTTGCCTTATTGCGCGGC
>JABIRP010000239.1 GCA_018699735.1 Rhodospirillaceae bacterium
GCGGTTGTTGTTGCCACCGCGATTTCGCGACCGATCGCCGGCATTTCCTTCTTCATTGGCCAACTGCGTCGACGCGGGGTGATGGTTTCAGGTGGCCACGACATGGCCGCCATCGAGGCAATCCGCATTGATTCGATCCTGCGCCATGATCAAATTGAGATCAGTGGTACTGCGACCTTGGATGAGGTGCGCACCGCCATGATATCGGCGCCTGAGAACGAGTTGTTCATTGTTGACGATGATGGTTGCCTGATCGGCACACTCGGGTTTTCGGATCTCGGAGATGTGGCTTTCAATCGCGACCGCGATCCGGGGCGCGTCGCTGCTGACTTGGCGCGACGCTCAGCGCCGATATTGCTTGCCGAGGATGCGCTGGAGCGGGCTGTTGAATATTTTTCCGACGACGATGAAGGGCTTCTGCCCGTGGTCGATGATCGAGAGAGCCGCCGTCCGATCGGTTGTGTCCATGAGCGCGACGTCATGCGTGCCTACACACGGGCCCTGGCCGAGGTAAGAGCCGAGGAACACGGTGAGAGTACGGGGCGGTAGCAAGCCACGATTCGGTCTCTGGCAATTCTTCGATACCTTCAGAATCGAAGCTCACCCGTCGCCGTTTGTCCCGGGCCGGATCGCGCTTTAGACTGCGTAACTGTAATGGGCCCCGAAAACTGAACCGAGCCACCGTCTGACCATGGCCGATCCGCATATGTATGACGACCCAAATGATGACCGCCCAGCTGGATCGTCGCCTGCGCCCCCTGTCGCTCCGGCGTTTCGGGGCGATGCGCCGTACCTTGCGGGCCTGAACCCCTCGCAACGCGAAGCGGTGGAGGCCCTGGATGGGCCGGTTCTGGTTCTGGCGGGCGCCGGTACCGGCAAGACCCGGGTGCTGACGACGCGCTTGGGGCATTTGCTCGCGACGGGTACCGCCAGGCCGTGGAATGTGCTCGCTGTTACCTTCACCAACAAGGCAGCGCGTGAAATGCGAGATCGAGTGGCGTCGATCATCGGCCCAGCGGTTGAGCAAACCTGGCTCGGCACGTTTCACGCGCTCGGCTTGCGCGTGCTGCGGCGTCATTGTGAGCTGGTTGGCCTTAAGTCTGGCTTCACGATCCTAGATGCGGACGATCAGCACCGGCTGTTGAAGCAGATCATCCAGGCCGAGGGGGTCGACGACAAACGCTGGCCGGCGCGCATGCTGATGACCGTGATTCAGCGCTGGAAAGACCGAGGTCTCGGCCCGGACAAGATCGCCGCTGTGGATGCGGGAGAGTTTGCCGCCGGCCGCCTGGGAGAGATCTACAAGCTTTATCAGGAGCGTTTGCTGATCCTGAACGCCGTCGATTTCGGTGATCTGTTGCTGCATTGTCTGACACTATTTCAACAACACCCGGATGTGCTGGCCCGCTATCAGCAACAATTCACGCACCTCCTGGTCGATGAATATCAGGACACCAATGTCGCGCAGTATCTCTGGCTGAGATTGCTGGCCCAGGGCCGCGGAAACATCTGCTGTGTTGGCGACGACGATCAGTCGATCTATGGCTGGCGCGGGGCCGAGATCGGCAACATTCTGAAATTCGAGAAAGATTTCCCGGGCGCCAAAGTGGTCCGGCTTGAGCAAAATTATCGCTCGACCTCAAGGATCCTGGCTGCCGCCTCGGAGTTGATTGCTCACAACGACGGCCGCCTCGGCAAGACGCTTTGGACCGAGGGCGACGATGGCGAACGGATCGCCGCGCGCGGGGTCTGGGATGGCGAGGAAGAGGCGCGCTTCGTCGGAGAACGGGCGGAGGACCTGCAACGCAAGGGCACATCGCTTGCGCAGATGGCGGTGCTGGTGCGCGCCGGTTTCCAGACCCGCGAATTCGAAGAACGTTTCCTGAAACTCGGTGTGCCGTACCGCGTGGTCGGCGGGGCTCGCTTCTATGAGCGCATGGAGGTGCGCGACGCACTCGCCTATCTGCGGGTGATCAACCAGCCGGACAACGACCTCGCCTTTGAGCGCATCATCAACAAGCCGAAACGCGGCATCGGCGACGCGACTTTGAAACTGGTGCATGAGCAGGCGCGGGCGCGGGGTATTCCACTCTACCGGGCGGCGGCGGAAATGGCTGAGACCGATGAGTTGAAACCAGCCGCAAGGCGGAAACTGCACGGCGTGATCGAAGATTTCAGGCGCTGGCGCGGCTTGGTCGATGATACTGAACATGCCGAACTTGCGCGCATCGTGTTGGACGAATCCGGCTATACCGATATGTGGAAGGCCGACAAATCCCCGGATGCGCCAGGCCGCCTGGAGAACCTGAAGGAACTCACCAATGCCATGGAGGAGTTCGCCAGTCTCGCCGAATTCCTGGAGCATATCAGCTTGGTTATGGACAACGTCGAAGCCGAGGGCAGCGAGCAGATCAGCATCATGACCCTGCATGCGGCCAAGGGGTTGGAGTTCGACGTCGTCTTTCTGCCGGGTTGGGAGGATGGCCTGTTCCCAAGCCAGCGGACCATGGATGAGAACGGTGCGGCGGGATTAGAGGAAGAGCGCCGCCTCGCCTATGTCGGATTGACCCGCGCCCGGCGCCAGGTCGAGCTCAGTTTTGCGGCAAATCGTCGGATACATGGGCGCTGGCAAAACGCCATTCCCTCGCGCTTTCTGTCCGAGTTGCCGGGTGCACATGTCGAGATCACCAGCGACACTGGGCTCTACGGATCTAGTAGTTCCTTTGGCAGCGCTCAGGGCAGTTATGGTTCTCTCGGTGCGACGGATCATAACGACTGGGAAGATGTGTCGGGCTACCGCCCACGTTCGGACGACATCAAGCGCGGACCGTCCTATGGCCGGCGCGGCGGGACCTCACGCGCCAAGCCCCCGACACTTGAAGGGCAGGGCTATGTAGTAGAGCGGGCCAAATCCAGCCCTTACTCGGTCGATGAGCGCGTGTTTCATCAAAAATTCGGTATGGGCACGGTAACCGCAGTCGATGGCGACAAACTCGATATCTCGTTTGACCATGCGGGCGAAAAGAAGGTCATAGCTCGTTTCATTTCCAAACCCTGACTTATGACACCGGGCCTCACGTCACCCCCGCTCTGGGAAATCGTTGTTCGCGTAGCCCCTGAGGCAGCACTCACGGTGTCCGACGCGTTGGAGGCCTTCGCCTCGGCGGTCTCCATGTTTGAGCTTGGCGGCGGGGTCGAATGGGAATTGCGTGGCATCTGCGAGCGCGTGCCGGACCGTGCGGATCTGGTTGCAGCTACATCGCTCGCGGCAAGCGTGGTCGGCGCTCCGGTGCCAGATGTAACCGTCATGCCACTCGGTCAGCGCGACTGGGTGGCCGAGAACCGGGCATCATTTCCACCACTGCATATCGGCCGGGTGCACGTGCGCTCGTCCTTTTCGGACGAGCCACCGCCGACAGCCAGCCTGTCTCTGGTCGTGGATGCAGGGCTCGCATTCGGGTCCGGGACCCATGCTACGACGTCTGGATGTCTGCTTGCTATGCAACGCCTGGCCAAGCGGACACGCCCTAGGCGGGTTCTTGATATGGGCTGTGGCTCCGGCATTTTGTCGCTGACCGCAGCCAAGCTTTGGCCTGATGCATCGGTGTTGGCGGTCGATATTGACCCGATCTCGGCTGAAACCACCCGACAGAATGCCCGCGATAATCGTGTCTCCCGGCAGATTAGAGCGCGATCAGGTGATGGGTATCGGTTGCCGGAGGTGAAGTCGCGAGGGCCGTATGACTTGATCGTCGCAAATATTCTGGCCCGTCCGCTTTGTCGAATGGCGCCGAATTTGGCGCGCGTATTGGCGCCGGGCGGTACAGCCATCCTGTCCGGGTTACTGGGAAACCAGGAAGCCGAGGTGCTGGCGGCCCACCGCACTCAGGGGCTCCACCTCGAGCGGCGAACGCGGATTGACGAGTGGAGCGTCTTGACAATCGGATAGTTTTCGACCGGGTCTAACGCCAATTTTACTGTCCGTGAGTTGCGGAGAAAAATTAATTGTTATCAAA
>JABIRP010000028.1 GCA_018699735.1 Rhodospirillaceae bacterium
AGTCGCGAACCAGGCTGCGGCCAACAAATCCGGACCCGCCGATTACCCCAATCGTCTTGCCTTGCATGGCGCTCTGACCCTCTTGACGCGTTGTTGGACATCTCGTGTCCGAAGTCTAAGCGTTATAACACAGCCCCGAGCGCTCCGAGAAACCTGAAAACCGGCGAGATTGCCTATTCGAGTTCCACACTGCGCATGGGGAACCTGCTTATTTCATTCGATCCCGCCACAGACCGGCTGTCTAACTCGGCAGATGGCCGCGGCCGGTTGGTTGGATGCGCATGGCCAGCACCAACGAAAAACCGCTCGCGAAAGTGTAGATCGCCCCAAAAAGTACGATTGTGCTCATAGTTACACCGCGATCGATCGCCCAACCCATTGCCGCCGGCGAGAGGGCGCTGGAGACCACCAGGGCACCAGCCACCATACCCTTAATCGCGCCCAGATGTCGGGTGCCATAAAGCTCGGTCCACATCACGGCCGTCGTAACGTTGCGCAAGCCGCCGGCTGAACCGCAGAGCACCATGAACAGCACCGCGCCAACCATGTTCTCGATTAGGGACAGGCCAAGCATGCCGGCACCCATGGGGATGATCCAGAAATGCGCTGATCGCCTCGCGCCGATCCGATCGACCATACCACCGCCAATTATAGAAAAAACCAACTGCCCGGCTGCATAGACGGCGAAGAGCGCTACGAACGCGGCGAGTGTCCAGCCGCGCTCTTCAACCAGCCGGACTTGATGAAAGAAGATGCCAGTTTGAATGAAGGCAGGGCCGAGAACCGCAATCATGGCCAGATGGAAGCGTACGTCCTTTAAAATGTGTCGGCGCGACCAGTCCTGGTCGCTGCCGACTTTGACCGGTGCAGCTTCTTGGGCGGTGGGGGCGCCCGCGTCCCGCTTCGGTTGGATCGATATTTCACCGCCTTTGGCATCTCGCCCGCGCAAGCTCCAATATAAAACAGGAGGCATCACCACCAAGGCAATCGCTGCGACCACAAGCCAGGATTCGCGCCATCCGATAATTCCGATGACGACCACGGCAACAATCGGAAATAGCGCCTCTCCGACCGGGTCGCCTAAGGCAGCCAAACTTACTGCCTTGCCACGGGATCCGCTGGGAAAGCCACGAGCCATAGTTGTGACTGCTGCATGGCTCAACAGCCCCTGGCAAAAGAACCGCAGCAAAAAAACCGACAATGCCAAGACCGGAATCGAATAGGCACCCCACATCGCCACCGCTCCGGCGGCAAGTCCGGCCATCAGGACCAAGACATAGGGACGCAACCCGACATCATCGAGCTTCTTGCCGAGCCACATCAGGAGGAACCCAGAAATCAGCGTAACCGAAGAGTAGATTTCGCCGAACCCGCCGTGGCTAAGGTTGAACTGGGCACGAATTTCGGCGCTGAACAACGCGATGTAGAAGGTCTGGCCAAAGCTTGAAATAAACGCGAGGGAGAACCCGAACAGCACGAACCTGGCGTGAACACGCGCGAAGCCGACGTAATCTCCGATTACGGACAAATGTCTAAATGTGGGATGTATCATGGTGGCGGACCATGCCATCCCTGCTCCTCAGCAGCAAGCAAAGGCCACTGCTGGGTTTCGAATTGGGTGAGAGCTGGCGGTTCTTACTATTCTTTAATCTATTGGGTATTTATGACTATGAGTTCATACCTATAGAATGGTTTTATTGGCGACCGCACGAAGCGATTTGTCTCACAGGGATTTCAGCAGCTGGGCATGGATTTAGGAACAGACCGGGTGCCGACGAATACTTCATTTGCTAGGAACGGGATTTGGCAAAAGTTGATTCGTCCGAACAAGAAATTGGGAGTTCTCATCTTCGGTGCGGCTCTTATCTTGATGACCACTACGGTCGTGATGGGCCTCTCGATTTGGATTTTGTACGAATCAGCCTATCAACGAGAACGCAGTCGACTGATCGGCCTCGCCCAAAGTCAGGCGCGGGCGATTGAAGATCTTGCCCGCACTGAAAAACAAACCGACGAAGTCGGGTCAAGTGACCGCACTCTTGCTCAAGTAGAGAGATTGCATGAGCAATACGCTGATCTAGGGGGTACTGGTGAATTCGTCCTTGCCACGCGCCAGGGAGACCAGATCGTTTTTCTGATGAGCCACGGAAGATCTGAGAATGCGATCCCCAAACCGGTGGCGTGGCAGAGTGTAATGGCCGAGCCTATGCGCCGTGCACTCACAGGGCTTTCCGGTGTGGTCGTAGCGCTTGACTATAGGGCCGTTACCGTAATGGCGGCGTATAAACCAATACCGTCATTAAATTCAGGATTCGTCGCTAAAATCGACTTGGCGGAAATTCGCGGCCCGTACATCAAGGCCGGACTTGTAAGCGGGCTTGGGGCCAGCGTGATTATTGTGTTGGGCCTCATGTTGTTCCTGTGGGTGTCCGGGCCGATCCTCGAGCGCGACGTTTTGGCGTCTAGTTTGCGGGAAAATGAGCAACGATTTCAGGATTTCGCGCAATCAGCGTCGGATTGGCATTGGGAATTGAATCCGGATTTACGGTACACTTTCGTCTCCGACACGGTGACGCACATTACCAATAGGCAACCTGATTGGTATAGCAATTTAACTCTGAATGATATCATCGACCGACATTTTGATCGTGACGAATGGCAGCCATTTTTTGACGCGTTCGACGCACGGTGTGCGTTTAATAATCTCGTCGTTCGGCGGGTTGATGTAGATGGTTCTGAGAAGTGGATCAGCCTAAACGGGCTTCCAGTTTTCGATGCCGAAGGAAATTTCGAGTGTTTCCGTGGCACGGCGAGCGACGTATCCGAGATTATAAAAATTCAAGAATCGCTCCGCAGAAGCGAAGCCCGATTTCGCGATTTCGCCGAGGCCGCCTCGGATTGGTTTTGGGAAACTGATGCGGGCCACACGTATACCGACGTGTCCGGCCGGTTTACGGAATTAACCGGCATTCCTGTTCAGGACATGATCGGCCGGAACCGTCACGAGATTTTAAAGCGGTTTACGTCCAATCTTCCTAAAAACGAAGTCAATCCTCTTCAGATCAACATACGTGATATGGAAGCTCATCGCTCCTTTCGGGACTTGGAGATCTCTTGGGAGCGCGAAAATGGCGAGTTAGGCGTATTCTTGGTCAGCGGTCAGCCGATGTTCGATGAAAATCAGAAGTTCCTCGGTTATCGCGGTGCCGGTCGGGATATCACTCAGCACAAGCGCGCCGAGCTAGAACTGGAGAAAAGTGAAAAGCGATATCTTGAGATGTTCAATCGGGCGCAAGTCGGGTTGGCGCGAACGAGGATTAGTGACGCCAAAGTTCTAGAGGCCAATGAGCAAATCGCTCGTATTTACGGCTATGAAAGCCGCGAAGACTTATTGACAAGAATTTCGCCAATCAGTCACTGGATCAACCCGGCCGACCGAGACCGAGTTTTGGGTGAAGGTCTGCGGTCTGGCGGTGTGAGCCACTCCGAGGTGCAGCACGTTCGAAACGACGGCTCTAAAATTTGGGTCAGATTATCAGCGTCGTATTATCCCGAACTCGGCTATATCGAAACCACCAACGTCGACATCACTAAGGAGAAAGAGGTGGAGGCCGCACTCGGCCGAATGAACGAAAAACTGGAGGAATTGGTCGCCGAACGGACAGCTGAATTGGAGGCCGCCCAGGCGGATCTCGTTAAACAAGAGCGACTGGCGACCCTAGGCCAACTGACGGCGACAGTGGCGCATGAAATCCGAAACCCGCTGAGCGCGATCGTTAATTCGGTCGCAGTGATCAAGCACAAATGCCGGGAAGCTGGGATCGATATCCAGAAAGCCTTGGATCGCACGCAGCGAAGTATCGATCGCTGCAATAATATCATCACTGAGTTGCTCGACTTCGCTAGGGCCAAGGGGCATCAACCCAAGCCCGGTGTATTGGATGCCTGGCTTGCATCGGTGTTGGCTGAGATTGAGATTCCAGATCGTGTCACTGTTCGTTCTAACTACGGCACTGAAGGGCTTGTTACGTCATTCGACCAGGAGGAATTGCGGCGCGCCGTGATAAATGTAGTCGACAATGCGTGGCAGGCGATGGTCGAGGACAAAAGCGGCGAATCCGACACCTTGCTTACGGTCTCCACCAGCATAGTCGATCGCTCGGTGGAAATGACTTTCTGCGACACCGGGCAAGGCGTGTCGGCCGATGATGTTCATCGCATTTTAGAGCCGCTATTCAGCACTAAACAATTCGGCACTGGCCTCGGGCTCCCGACCGTCCAGCGCATTATGGAGCGCCATGGAGGCGGTATAAACATTGTGCCGAATGAACCAAATGGCGCGTGTGTCATATTGACCCTGCCGATCTCGGACGGGGAAGTGATCTAGATATGGCAACCATCCTGATTATTGACGACGACAAAGATGTTTGCGAAAGCCTGGCCGAAGCTTTGGAGTTGTTCGACCACGATTGCGAGGTCGCTTATTCTGGCGAGGCGGGCATCGCGCTCGCTAAATCGAACCGCTACGATGCAGCGGTGGTCGATTTTGGCCTGCCTGGATTGAGCGGTGTCGAAACCATCCGGGCCCTCAGGGTCGAACACCAGGACCTCCATTGCATATTGGTAACTGGATATCTATCGGAGCAAATTGAAGAACAGGGCACTCAGTCTGGCGCCAGCGCGATTATCTCCAAACCATTTAAGTTGGCGACCTTGCAGGACGCTATTCAAGCCGTGAAAGCACGCTCGTAAATTTCTAAAGTATGCTCGTTGGAAGCCTATGTGCCTGCCGCCTCACGGCGCTTGAATTATCTGACGTTCTCTATAAAACCTTTGACGGGTGGAAGGGAGGTCGCTATGACCCGTTTTCGCCGTTCCGGGATACGCTCCCGATACATCGGCGCCCAGGTGGCGGAATTGGTAGACGCGCTGGCTTCAGGTGCCAGTGACCTTTACGGTCGTGGAGGTTCGAGTCCTCTCCTGGGCACCACCATTCCCCGTGGCACTATCATTCCCCGTGGCACTATCATTCCCCGTGGCACTATCATTCCCCGTGACTCCATGATTTTCTGGACATTGACGATATGACGATCACGCTCCACCAAGGGGATTTGCCCGATTCGGTCGATTTTGGCGACGTCGTCGCGGTTGATACCGAAACCATGGGCCTGCGTCCCGAACGAGACCGGCTTTGCTTGATACAGTTGTCATCCGGAGATGGTACGGCGCATTTGGTTCGGTTTGAGAAAGGCGCCTATGACGCGCCGCGCTTGAAGGCGCTCCTGACCGATCCGAGCGTTACCAAACTATTTCATTTCGCGCGTTTCGATATTGCCATGCTGGAGCGGTATCTGGGGGTTATGACGACGCCGGTCTATTGCACCAAGATCGCCTCCAAACTGGTGCGGACCTACACAGATCGCCACGGTCTCAAGGATCTCTGCCGGGAACTGCTCGGTGTGGACTTATCGAAACAGCAACAATCCTCGGATTGGGGTGCGGGTGAACTGACCAAAGAGCAGATGAAATACGCTGCCTCGGATGTGCTTTATCTGCATGGCATGCGGGCCCGTCTTGACGAGATGCTGGTACGCGAGGGGCGCATGGAGATGGCCGAGGCCTGTTTCCAGTTTTTAGCGACCCGTGCCCGGCTCGACCTTATCGGTTATGGCGACCAGGATATCTTCAGTCATTAAGGCGTCCGAGTTTCCGGATCTTCGTGTTGCATTGGTCGCGATGGGCTTCGGTTGACCGGATTCCGGGGCTTGGCCATACTTGAGTCAAGATGTGGGCACGGCAAAAACTCGGTTCGGGATCGAAATCGTCCGAGCAAGGACTCCGACCGGAATATGGGCAACATATAACAATGGCGAGCCAATCGACGCCGCATACCGACACGACGGGCCCGGGTTCCGGGCGGCCGCCGCCGGCTGGTCGTCGTTCGATGATCGGCGTGAGGCGATCCAGCGCTCATGGTACCCGGGCGAGCCGGCTGGTGGCGATGATGAAGTTGCTGTTGCCGGCTTTGGCGCTCGCTATGGTCGGCCTGATTGTCGCCTGGCCACAATTGCTTCCCGACCACAGCCAATTCCGCATCGGGGACGCGCGTATTACCGCCAGTGATGTCGATGGCCTACGTATGGAAAATCCCCGCTACGTCGGGGTCGACGAAAACAAGCAACCGTATCAGTTGACCGCTCGGGTCGCCCGACAGGATGGCGGCGACAGTAATTTGGTGCAGCTCGACAGCCCTAAGGCGGACTTGATGATCCGAGGCGCCCAGTGGGTGGCCTTGCAGGCAGGCAATGGTATTTACGACAAGCGCGGCCATACGATCCAGCTGACCCACGGCGTGACCGTATTCCATGATGCCGGCTATTCCTTTACCAGCGCCACTGCGCGTGTTGATTTGCAGGCCGGCTCGGCTGCGAGTGATGATCCGATCCAAGGTCAAGGCAAAGCGGGAGAGGTCAGCGGCGAGGGGTTTCGCATTGAGGACAGCGGGGCCCGCATCCTGTTCACGGGAAAGGCTCGGCTTTTGCTCTATTCGGATCGCGTGGGAGACGTGAATTGATGCGACAAACTCCGGCATTCGGCTTTTTGGCGGCTGCAATAATTGTCGTATCGGTCTGGCAAGAACCGTTGGCGGCTGAGAAAAAGCCGTCGAGTGCCGCGATGGAAGCGATCACGGTCGAAGCCGATGAAGGCATTGAGTGGTTGCGCGATAAACGCATGTATGTAGCGCGCGGCAATGCCAAGGCAATTCGCGACGGTGTTACGGTGAAGGCTGATACACTGACCGCGCATTACCGGGACGGTAAGACCAAGAGCAACGAAATTCACCGCCTGGAAGCGCTGGGCCATGTCACGATCGTTTCGGCAGACCGACAAGCGGTGGCGGATCGCGCAGTTTATGATCTCGATGAGGCGGTGGTCGTTCTACTTGGTGATAACTTAAAATTTTCCACGGCGACGGATGTCATAACCGCCCGGGAGAGCCTGGAGTATTGGGAGACTAAACGGGTTGCTGTGGCCCGCGGTGACGCACTCGCCACCCGTAAGGATCAACGCATTCGCGCTGACGCCCTGACGGCGTATTTTCACTCCGGTGCTGATGGTAAACTGTCCGTCACCCGAATGGACGCAATTGGAAATGTGGTGATTACCACGCCACGGGAGGTCGCACGCGGCGACAAGGGCGTCTATAATGTCGACAAGGGCATCGCGACGTTGGATGGTGCCGTGCGCATAACCCGGGGTACAGACCAACTCAATGGCCAGCGCGCCGAGGTAAATCTGAAGACCGGGGTTAGCCGTTTGTTGTCGGGGAGCGGCACCAAACGGCAACGTGTTCAGGGCTTGATCGTCCCCCGCAAGGGAGCGAAAAAGTGAGCGGCCCGAGTGAGTGGTCCGAGTGAGGAACGAGAGGCGATAGAAGAAGAATGGGCTATTTGAGCCGATGACGACGGATCAACAAAATGATTCTTTGAACGACGACGGCCATGCTGGCCCGCGCTTGATAAGTGCGAACTCCGGTTTGGTTGCGCGCAATATCGGCAAGCGCTTTAAGATGCGACCGGTGTTGCTTGACGTCAGCTTATCGGTTCAGCGTGGTGAGGTGGTCGGGCTTTTGGGGCCGAACGGTGCCGGAAAGACGACCTGCTTCTATACGATTACCGGCCTGATTTCGGCCGACCAAGGCTCAATTCTTCTCGATGGATCCGACATCACCGAGTTACCGATGTATCGCCGAGCCAGGCTCGGCATTGGGTATTTGCCGCAGGAGGCCTCAATCTTTCGCGGTCTGACTGTTGAACAGAATATCCGAGCTGTGCTTGAGGTGGTGGAAAAGTCCGAACATCGCCGAGACGCGATGCTTGAAGAGTTGTTGGCCGAGTTTTCGATCACACATTTGCGCCGCACACCGGCTTTGGCGTTGTCGGGCGGCGAGCGTCGGCGGGTTGAGATCGCCCGTGCGCTTGCTTCGCACCCAGGGTTTATCCTGCTCGACGAGCCGTTAGCCGGCATTGACCCGATAGCGCTTGGCGAAATCCGGGATCTGATCGGCCACCTGAAACACCGTGGCATCGGTGTGTTGATCACCGACCATAATGTTCGCGAAACATTGGATATCGTCGACCGCGCCTACATTCTGCACGATGGCCGTGTTCTGATGGAGGGCGCGCCCTCGGAGATCGTCTCGCATCAAGACGTTCGACGGGTTTATCTTGGCGACAGGTTCAGTCTGTAACGGGGAGTCCTGATGGCGCTTACGCCCCGGTTGGACCTTAGGCAGTCACAATCCCTGGTTATGACGCCGCAATTGCAGCAGGCGATCAAACTGCTGCAATATTCCAATGCCGAACTGATGGATTACGTGGAAGGCGAACTGGAGCGTAATCCGGTTCTGGAGCGCGAGGACGGCGAAGGGTCCGCCTTGGCCGAGGCTGTGGCCGCCGACAATCTGTCCGCTTATGAGCAGGCCACCCAAAATGAAACGGGCCCTGTGAATGAAGCGGATGGGTTCGATAGCGAGCCGGATGGCCCGGACCTGATGGATCAGGCTTCAGCTGAAACGCTGCCCTCTGAGGGCGAAAACCCGATCGATTCCGATTACGACAACAACTGGGGTAGTGCTGACGTCGCGGAGACCGATTTCGGGCCGTCCCTGGGAAGCGGTGAGCTTTCGCTCGGAAGTTACGGTGGTACCGGCGGTCGCTCGGACTTCGAAGACGATGAATTCGGCATCGAACAGACCCTTGGATCCTCGAAATCCCTACGCGAACATCTTTTGGATCAGGTTGGCGTCGATATTTCAGAACCTCGCGCTCGGCTGATTGCGGCCCAGTTGGTCGATCAACTCGACGATACAGGCTACCTTTCCAGCGATCTCGACGAGGTAGCCGATGGGCTTGGTTGTCCCTTGAATGAGGTCGAAGCGGTTCTTGAACGCCTTCAGGCAATGGATCCGGCTGGCGTGTTCGCCCGAAGCCTCGGCGAATGCCTGGCGCTTCAATTGAAGGACAGGAACAGGTTCGATCCGGCGATGCAGGCCTTGCTCGATAATCTTGAACTCCTGGCAAAACGTGAGCTGCCGAAGCTGATGAAGCTTTGCGGTGTCGATGCCGAGGATATGGCGGAAATGGTCGAGGAAATCCGCTCTCTCGACCCGAAACCGGGTCTTGCCTTTGATCCTGCGGTTGAGGATGCGGTTACGCCAGACGTGTTGATGCGGGCCGCCCCTGATGGTAGCTGGCTGATTGAGCTTAATCCGGATTCTTTGCCGCGTGTCCTGATCAACAACGCCTATTATGCCCGTGTCGGTAAGCAGGCGCGGGCCAAGGGCGACAAAGAATACATCAGCGAATGCATGCAAACCGCAAACTGGCTGGTCAAAGCGTTGCACCAGCGCGCCACGACCATCTTGAAAGTGGCGACCGAGATTGCCCGTCAGCAGGATGGCTTCTTCCAATTCGGCATCCAGCATCTGAAACCGCTGGTTCTGCGAGACATCGCTGACGCGATCAGCATGCACGAAAGCACGGTTAGCCGTGTGACTTCGAACAAGTTCGTCTCAACACCCCGGGGCGTCTACGAATTGAAATACTTTTTCACATCGTCGATTTCATCTTCGGTCGGCGGAGATGCCCTCTCCGCCGAGGCGGTACGTCACAAGATTAAGCGACTGATAGACGAGGAGCCGGTCAAAAAAGTGCTCTCTGATGATAAAATTGTCGACATCTTGAAGGGTGAAGGTGTTGATATCGCGCGCCGGACGGTGGCGAAATATCGCGAAGCGATGCGGATTCCTTCGTCTGTACAACGACGTAGGGAGAAGGCGATGGGATTGTGAACTTGAACTTGACTTGAGGCCGGTGCGTGCCTAATTTCCCGCGCCCTCGATGGTCGGGCACGAACAGGCCAAACGGACACGCCAATATGGTTTAATTGGCAGGCGACCAATTCGAGAATTGAGGAAGGGCATTCGAAAACACATGCAGATCGCGATCCACGGAAAGCAGATCGATATTGGCGACTCTCTGCGCGCCCATATCGAAGATTCGGTTACTCGCATCTCCGAAAAATACTTCGGAAACCCGATAGATGCCTCGGTAACGGTCTCGCGCGAAAGCGCCATGATCCGAGCCGATATCTCGGTACATGTCGGGCGCGGTATCCAGGTTCAAAGCCACGGAACGGCTAATGATGCCTACGCCGCTTACGATCTTGCCGGCGACAAAATTGAGAAACGTCTGCGTCGCCACAAGCGCCGGCTCCGTGATCGCCATCAAAAGGCAAGCCACGACTTGGTCGAGGATGTCCGTCAGGTTGTTCTGGCCTCAGAGGCGGAGAATGCTGATACGGCGGCCTCTGAGGACGGCGCTGATTGGCAGCCTGTCATTGTCGCTGAAATGACCACATCGGTTGATAACTTGAGCGTTGAAGAAGCGGTCATGCGTATGGATTTGAGTGATTTGCCCGCCGTTATGTTTCGAAACAGTGCGCATGGCGAGTTGAACATGATCTACCGCCGCAGTGACGGCAATATAGGGTGGATCGACCCCAAGGGTATGGAGCAGGACTAGCGGTCGTTGTTGTTTGGGTTTCGGCCAAACAGTGTGACCCCGCCTGATCGATAGGGTTTGAGTATGGACGTGTCCGAACTCATTGAGCCGCAAGGCATCATTCCGCGCCTCAAGGCCAACAGCAAGAAGCAGGCCTTGCAGGAGCTCGCGCGCCGGGCCTCCGAGATTACCGGGCTCGAGCAGCGTGAGATTTTCGACGTTCTGCTGGAACGCGAGCGCTTGGGCACGACCGGGGTCGGCGCCGGTATCGCCATTCCGCATGGTAAATTGAACAGACTTGATCGCCTGCACGGCCTCTTTGCGCGCTCAGGCGATGGGATCGAGTTCGATTCCATTGATGAGGCACCGGTTGATTTGATTTTCTTGTTGTTGGCGCCTGAATCGGCGGGTGCGGATCATCTGAAGGCACTGGCCCGAGTTTCGCGGCTGTTGCGCGACAAGACTACCTGCAACAAGCTGCGCGGATGCGAGACGGCGGACGCGATCTACGCGTTACTGGTCGAAGGTGAAACCAGCCACGCCGCGTAACGCGACACTTTCATTAGTGGACGGAAACCGGCTCCAGATCGTTCTGGAGAATGGTGGCAATGGCGATGTCTTGGCTGGGTGCTGTGGCCGCGACCACGCCCTCGGCTGTACGGATCTCGTAAACCCGGGCACCATTGATCGTCACTGGGCGGATGTAGGCGATGTGGTCGACACCCAATATGGCGAAATCCCGATTGCTGAGTTGTCTGATCGTATCGAGCATATTCGAGCCCTCCAATTGGTTCTGGCCTCTTCTTCGGGCCTATTCTCCGGGTCTATTCTCCGGCTCTATTCTCCGGCCTCAAGGTCGAGTGATTGCGGCTTTGCGGTCCCACGCCGGATTTTCACGCGGCGTACCCGCGAATTTGGTTGCGGCCGGTTCAAGTCGATATTCAGCAGGCCATTGTCGAGCTCTGCGCCAACAACCTCAATTCCCTCAGCCAGAACGAAGGTGCGCTGAAACTGACGGGCGGCGATCCCGCGATGTAAATAAACCCGGTCGGAGTCTTCGTCTTGTTGGCCTCGGATGACAAGTTGGTTGTCTTCGATTTGAACCGATAGATCGTCTTCCGAGAACCCAGCGACGGCGAGCGTAATCCGCATTCCGGTCTCGGTCGTCTGCTCAATATTGTACGGCGGATAACCTTCCGTTGACGCTTTGGTGACCATTTCAAGTGCGCGCTCAAAATGGTCGAACCCAAGCAGGAATGGGGAATTGAACACAGAAACGCGACCCATGAGTTATCAGTCCCCAGTTTCGAGCCCAGTTTCGAGCCCAGTTCGAGCCTAGTTTCGAGCGAGGCAATCCGCGTGGCCCGATTGACGGCACCATTATATTCCGACCCCAAAGCCCAAGATTTCAAATATCGGGCTGGCGTCGGCTGCCTGTTCAAAATGTAGGAAGTCGAGCGCCCCGCATCAAGGTGCGTCCCGCCAAAGTGTTCCTTCGAGCCGCAGTTAATCGAACAGAGCGTCGATATCGTCCTGGCTCAAGCCCTGGCCTTCCATGGCTGGGCCTTCCAGCAAGCCGGCCTCTTCGTCCTCATTTGCAATGGCCGGGCCATCCACAGCCGGGATCGGGAGGTCTTGGAATGCTGGCAAACCCCAAATATCAACCATCGCCAAGATGCGTGCCGCAATGAAACGCAATGTCTTGATGACCTGGGTAACGCGTTGTCCGGTCAGATCCTGGAAACTGCAAGCCTCGATAATTTTGATGACGTGATTGGCGGTTTCGTCGATCAGAGGTGCAACATCGGGGTCATCAACAGTCAACGCATGAATTTTCTTCATGGTTGCGTCGATTTCGTCTGTCGCACCCATGATCTCGTTGGTGGCTTCTTCGGTGGTCTTGACGATGGTCTCAAGCTGCATGGAGGCGCGTTCCACATGGTCTTCTTCCGCCATGGGGTGTTTCAATGCGGCAATTTCGGACTTAGCCCGGCCAATCATGCGCACCATCTGCGCGACCTCGACCTGCAGACCCTGCATCAGTTCGTGGTCTGTATCTTCATCCTGCGGATCTGATGCGACGCCACGCAACTCGGCAATTTCGGATCTCATGGACCGGAGTTCTTCCATGATCGCGTCGGTATCAACCGAGGACGGTGCCGTTTCCGTGGGAAAATCATAGGCTATTGCTGACGTGGCGCCGATATCTCCGTGCTGCGCTAGCGCACGTTTCTCGACCGAGAACAGTTTTTTTGGTTGGTCCTGCGTCATGCCAATAATCCTCGCCCCTAAACAGTCGCCTGATCGGTTCAGCTGGAAATTAATCATAACTCGTTAACAAAGCGTCAAGTAGTCCGTCTTTTCCACAGGTGCGCTTTCGGTCAATTTCGGTCGCGACGGACCAAGTAACCCTGCTATATAAAGGATCGGATTAATCTCTTTTGGCATCCAAGGCCACCGGTCGACGCAATGAACAGCACCAGTGATGACAGCGCGGCGCAAGGAAACGGCGACAATTCGACGGCCGACTTGGATCCGTCGACGCATTTTGCGTTCGAGCATAAGATCTTTTTGGTCGACGGCGCTCGTTTTGTGCCCTCGGGTCAGGAACGCGAGCCGGCGCTCCGCGTACAAGTAGGCGAGCTCGAAGCGTCGATCCCGATCGACTCTCTATCCCTGGAATTTGAGATCGAAGACGACAGCCCGGACGGAAAAATGCTGGAAACCGTCAAGAAAGGGCTGCGCTACGTCAAGGACATCCGACCGGGCGATACGATCCCGCGTGAGCTATTGGATGGCTCGGCGAGCTGGAGTATCGAGGACAAGCACCGCGAGTTGGCGAAGAACAAGCTCCTGATCCAAGTTGCTCTTTGGGTCTCTGGGCGAGAGACGACAGCACTAGACGAGGCTCAGGTCAAACGCGCGATGGCCGATAAGCAGACCACCGATCGTATCGATCAGGGGCTTGAGGAACTGGCCGATCAGCTCGGCATGGGAAAAGACCGTGTCAAGGAAGTGCGCGACCTGATCGACCGGGTGGCCCGCGAACTCGCATATGTCGAGGCGCTTCGTGAGCGGTTTCAGCATGCCCACGCGATCCAGACAAAACTCAACCAAGTTCATCAGATGCATGGCACCGATCGTCAGTTCACCGGCGAAATTCAACGTGTGAAGGCTTTGATGGAGCCGCCGATTAAGGATTTCTCCCTCAATTTCGATCAGGTCGACGCGCAGACCGGCGAAATCGTCAATGTGCTCAAGACCTATGACAAGCAGATCACGTTCATCCGCGAGATGCGCGACGAACTGCATCAGAAGTTGATGATTTGGGAAGAAATCATCCAACGCTGGGATATGGACTTGTCGCATAAGTCCAAGGCAATTCGGGAGGCCGTTCAGGCCACCTATCGCTTCGTTGCCTATCACTTCCCGCAGGCTCAGGACTGGATGTGATACGAGGTTGCCCCGGGCAATTACACCCTTGGGCTGGACGGCCATGGCTCCGGACTGACTGGAAATCGATGGCATGACGGGCGAAACCGGGCAAACCGAGCCAACGGGTCTGGCCGCGCTTCTCGGCAATCAGCCGGCACCGGAAACTTCATTTGAGGAAGTTCGCCCCGAGGTCGAGAACCTTCGCGCTATTTCACAGCGTGAGCTGGACGAAATCGCCGAAAAGCACGCGATGTTTGTTTCCGGGCGCAGTGGGGGCGCGCGCGCCAATTTGGCGGGTTGTGACCTGCGGTACCTCGATTTTACGGGTTTGGACCTCTCAGGGGCCGAGTTCACGGGCGCCAGCCTGCGAGAAGCCGTCTTCGGCCAGGCCATACTGGCGACCTGCAATCTGTTTGCTGCGGACTTGCGGGGCGCCAATCTGGTCGGTGCGAATTTTGATCGGGCGGATCTTCGCGGGGCCTGTTTTCGAGGCGCCAATCTAACCGATGCAACCTTCGTCGACGCCGACCTGCGCGACGGGGTTCTGCTGAAGCCCGATGGCAATGGCAATCTGGTCGCCATGACCTACAACACAACCGATACCGACATCGCCGCCACCACGGCGGTACGGGCTGATTTGTCCTTTGCTAAAATGTCGAACGCATTCGTCGTTCAAACCGATCTGACCGACGCCAATATGCGCAATACCCGCCTCTATAAGGCGGACCTCAGTCACTCGAACCTCACCGGGGCAAATCTGGAAGGGGCCGATCTGACTGAGACCAATCTGACCGGTGCCGTGCTGCATGGTGCCGTTCTGTACAATGCGGTGTTCAGTGGCACCGACATGACCAATGCCGATCTCGCGGGCGCGGTGTTCTCAAACATCGATCGAGATGCACCACATTTCTCCGGTGCGATCCTGCCGAAGCAGCTTGATGCGCTCGGTGAAGAGATGAAGGAAATCCTGATTCAGCACGATAAGTGGATCCACTCTAATGGCAAAGCAGGCGCGCGCGCCGATCTCTCTCGTCGAGATTTGAGCGGACAATCTCTCAAGGGCCTCAATCTGGCTGCCGCAAATTTGGAATTTGCCGTGTTGACCGGATGTCAGTTGGGGAAGGCGGGCTTGTTGATGGCGAATATGGCATTTGCCGACCTGCGTGGTGCCGAGCTGGGGAACGCCGATATGCGCGGAGTAACCCTGCGGCGCGCCAATATGACCGGTGCAAATCTGCGTGGCGCGGATCTTGGGCCCATTCAGATCGTCGGTTCCACGACCCAGCAATGGCCGGTGCATATGGAAAATGTCCGCCTCGAAGGAGCCGATTTGACGGGCGCCATTCTACAGTCCGCCGTGTTGCCCAATGCTGATCTGTCGGGTGCGACCTTGAAGAGTTGTGATCTGCGAGATGCGATCATGACAGATTCCCAGTTTGCTGGCGCCGATCTGCGAGGGGCGGATTTAGAAAAGGCCGATACACGAGGCGCGCAAAACCTGAAACTTGATTGAGGCGGGCGCCCCTGATGGTCGAAGAATTTGGCGGTGTGCCGGAAGCAACACAAGGGATCACCCGGGGTGTCGCACGGTTATTCGTCGATCTAGGGTGCGGGGTTTTGACGGAGCTCTCGCTCGCCACCGGGCGACGGGTCGATGTGATGGCCATCGACAAATCGGGCACGATCCACATTATCGAGGTCAAGGCGAGTGTTGCTGATTTTCGTGGCGATTCGAAATGGCCCGAATACCTGGAATTTTGTGACCATTTTCATTTTGCGATTTGGCCGGAGTTTCCTCAGGAGCTGCTGCCGGACGATCCTGCCTGCGGGGTAATTGTCGCCGACCGTTACGGTGCGGAAATCGTAAGGCCGGCCGACGAACGCCGCCTACCGGCAGCCCGGCGCAAAGCCGTGACCCTGCGTTTCGCTCGTGCCGCTAGCATGCGGCTGCACTCGGTGTTGGATCCGAGGGCCTAAGACCGTAGGATGTAGTAAGCAAGTACCGAAACCAATCAGACCTAATCCCCGCCACCCGGAGACATCCCGCGACATGACTGAGGCTCCTCCGCCGTCTAATCTTCCTGCTCGACCCCGGGATTCCGCCAGCCTGATGGTGCTTCGCGAGGGCGCGGACGGTATCGAGGTGCTGATGGGCAAGCGCGGTAGCAAGGCCGTTTTCAATGACGTCTATGTCTTCCCTGGTGGCAAGGTTGACGCCAGTGACCGCCATGTCGATCACGCCTCACCGCTGGATTCCGACATTCTGGATCGCATGTCCCGGAACCGTCGTCGGGCGCGAGCCTTCGCCAATGCTGCTATACGCGAAACATATGAGGAAGCGGGCCTGTTGCTTGCAGACGCTGGCGACCCAGGGGCAAGTAGAAATCCCTCCTATCGTTCCATGCGTGAAATCGGAGTAGCCCCCGCCCTCGCCCGCTTGCAGTATGTCGGTCATGCGATCACACCGAGTACTCGCCCGAGGCGGTTCAACGCGCGTTTCTTTCTCGCCTGGGCCACGGAAATGAGCGGCGAGTTAGCCGGCAGTGGAGAACTGAGTGATCTCGCCTATGTATCCCTCACGGAGGCGCAGACACTGCCGACGGTGGACGTCACCCGGTTCATGCTCCGGGAAATCCAACGCCGGGAAGCCGAGGGCTTCAAACGGCCAGACGCCTATCCATTTTTCACCTACCGCTCGGGCCGTCGGTATTGCCGCTACGAGTGAGGCGATGCCAGCCCGGCGAAATCGTCCGGCGTGATAGACAGGCGCACGAACTCGATGTCGCGGGCTAAATTCGGCTGACCGGCAAGCGCCTGATCAAGGTGCCGGCCTGCCTCGTCGTGGCGGCTGAGCGACCAGAGCACGCGTCCGAGCCAGAACCGCGCGTCCGGCCCGTCGTGGCCGTCGAGGATCAACGCCCGGCATTTGGTTTCAGCTTCCTCAAGGCGAGCCAGTGCGAACAGGACGGAGACGTGCGAGAGACGGAGCGCCCCAACCTGGGGCGCCAATGCGGTGGCCCGAGCCAGCCAGATTTCCGCCTCAACCCGCCTTTGGTTTTCGAAGAGCGCCGCGCCCAGGGTACGGGAAAGGCTGGCGGAGCTGGGGCTCGACAGCAAACCGCGTCGCGCAGCATTCGTTGCGTCTTCCAGGCGCCCAAGCTTGAGCAGCGTGTCCGCCGTCATCTCCAGAACCCGGCGATGGTCCGGCGTGAAGATCGCGAGGCGATGCAAGGCGTTCAGTGCGTTTGCGTACTCACCATTTTGCCAAAGCATGTCCGCCAGACGCGCCATGCTACGGAGCTCGGCTGGCTCACTCACAAGTGTTTGGCGGGGATCTGGATTGCTCATGACGGCGGATCCAGCTGAAACAGAGATGGCCCGATTTCCTGAATCTGGGTCGAAGGGCGCCAACCGGATGCGGCAGCGATACTTTGAAAACGTTTGCGGACTTCCCGCAAATCTACAAAGGCCTTTACCACATGACGTTCGCGCCGGACCACCTCGCGTAGCGTGTCGCGGGCGGTTAAATTCGCCGAGGGCTGTTGATTTGGAGCGATGCGTGCCAAGGCTGTGATGGTGCGCTCGGCGGCCGGATCTGCATCACCCGCGATCAGGTGCGGCCGCAATTTTGCGAGAGCTTCCCCTCGGTCGCCGCGGACCGATTGATCACCAGCCCTGAACCGACTGATCGCATTGGCGACGGCCTTCGGGTCGGTGAAACGCGGGGTGCAATGGTTGACCGCGTAAAGTTCGTGCCAGGGGTTGTCGCCAGGCGTCAGGCTCAAGACCGGATGGTCCAGCAGAAACGCTTCCAATCCGGTGGTGCAACTGGTGTGCAGCAGAAGCTCCGAGCCCAGGGTCCAGGCGAGATGGTCGCCCTCACGAATGACCGACACACCGTCGATACCCCTGACCATTTGGTTCCAGGGTTCTAGATTTTCCGAGGGATGGGGCCGCACGATGATCTTGGCCAAGCTGTCGAAATCGCGAACCGTACGGATAGCCGCGCAAATTGCTGCTACGTTCTCATGCTCCCAGCGACACCAAGTGCGAAAATCCGCCATATCCCGCTCGGAATTCGGGTCAATCACGCCGACATCGACACAGAGCCTGAAGTACGACAGCGTGTCGCCCTCGCGTGGGTTGATTGAGGCATAGTTGGTGTTTACCAGAACATAGGGCCCATGATTGGCCCGCAGTTCCTCCGCGTCCACCAACACATCGGCCATATAGCGCCGATCAAGCATATCGGCCCGGGCATTGCCGGTTGTCACGAT
>JABIRP010000240.1 GCA_018699735.1 Rhodospirillaceae bacterium
AAAACGCCTTCTACCGAGCTTCGGGCCGTTCCGGGGGACGCGGCCACGAGGTAGCCCTCATCATCAAGCTCAAGCTGGCCCTGGAAAACCTCTGTTGAAGGCGTGTGGCCGATCGCGACGAAACAGCCTTCAGCCGCGATGTCGGTGGTCGCGTCCGATTTGACGTTTCGGATCCGAACCGCTTCGACCCCGTCCATCGCACCTTCACCGCCAAGCACCTCATCGACGACGCTGTCCCAAACCATCTCGATCTTGTCGTTTCGGAACAGGCGTTCCTGCATGATGCGTTCGGCGCGCAGCTCGTCGCGGCGATGCACCAGCGTAACTTTCGAGCAGAGATTGGCCAGATAGAGTGCCTCTTCGACCGCCGTATTGCCGCCGCCGACGACGACGACCTCCTTGCCGCGATAGAAAAAGCCATCGCAGGTGGCACAGGCCGACACGCCGCGACCGTTGAAACGGGTCTCGCTCTCCAATCCAAGCCATCGTGCCTGGGCGCCCGTGGCGACAACGACACAGTCGGCAACATAGCTGTCACCGGAATCGCCGCGCAAACGAAACGGCCGGATCGAAAGATCGGCTTCTGTGATCAGATCGTACTGCACTCGCGTACCGACGTTCTCGGCCTGCTTTTGCATCTGTTCCATCAGCCAGGGGCCCTGCACCGCTTCGGCGAAACCAGGATAATTCTCGACCTCAGTGGTGATGGTGAGCTGCCCGCCCGGCTGCATGCCAGCAACCAGCAGAGGCTCCAGCCCGGCGCGGGCGGCATAGATGGCTGCGGTCAGACCGGCGGCGCCGGATCCGATGATCAGAATTTTTTC
The DNA here is from genome assembly GCA_018699735.1 of Rhodospirillaceae bacterium. Classification (GTDB taxonomy): domain Bacteria; phylum Pseudomonadota; class Alphaproteobacteria; order Thalassobaculales; family Thalassobaculaceae; genus JABIRP01. The sequence continues at coordinate 825 of JABIRP010000240.1, forward strand.
GCGATGTTCGGCCATTGCACTCGTCCTTGCTCCTGGTGTGGGCAAAGTAGTCATCCGGGGAGTGCTGCACAATGGGTGGCGTGATGCTAATGCAGATCAATCCCGCGTTCGTGAAGCCTCTCAGCGACGATCGCTGCTACGCGCTCGGTCTCACGCAAAGGAGTGTGCTTGCCCGAGCCAAGCGAAATTTCAAGCCTGCCATCGAATGGGTGGGTCAGCCCGCGTGCCGAAAGATCGTTCTGAAAGTGTTCAATTCGGGGCGAAAGCCCGCTGACCGAAACCACGTGGACCGGCTTGCCGAACCAGCAAGCCTCAGACGTCATATTGACCGAATCGCCGGTAACGACGAAGGCATCGGCATGGGCAAGAAATCCGCGATAGGGATTGATCCCATCGCCGGTCCAAAGAACTGAATGCTCGCTCGGGATGCACGCGCGAAGTTTAGAAACCATGCTTTCCGGTGTACGCCGGGAGGTGGTGACCATTAGGCCGCAACCCCCGTCGCTGGCAATCCGTGCAATCTGGCTCGGCAGGTCTGGATCGAGGGCTCCGCCGCCGATCAGCACTGCCACCCTGGGGTGGGGGACCGATGCGACCAACCCTGCGAATTCATTTCCCGAAGCTGCGATCGTCGTCTCGGTCAGGTCGTTGAGGGATCCGGTATGGAGGATGACGTTGTCGCCTCGGGTCGGGTCGTGTTCCGGCAATACCAGCAGGTCGAAGTTGGATGGATCGAGACGTGGGTCTTGCAGATGCACCGTCACGGTTCTCCTGCCGGTTCGTCCACCAGTTCGCCCACCGGGCCATCCGCCGGACCGCGCCCGCACCGCAATCGCCGCACCGGCGGCACGGCGGCCGAGCGAGATGGTCATATCGGGCCAGGGCGGCTCTAGCGCATCTCCGCCCGTTAGCGCTGGGGCCACTAAAGGAATGCGGCCAAGGGTCGGCCAAAGGCGAAGCAATGGATTGGGACGAAAGCGTTTAACGACGGGCTCCAGGCCGAGCGCCGCCGCTAGTCCCCGACACTGCACCTCCATACCAATGGTGCCATCGGTCATGATCCAGCATGTGGGCTTGCTGGCCTTCGTCATCGTCTCTTGGATCAGCCTATACCTGGGTGCCGCCGACGGTAATGCCGGTCATTTTGATAGTTGGCTGACCAACGCCGACGGGTACACCCTGGCCGTCCTTGCCGCAGGTACCGACGCCATCATCCAGTTTCAGATCGTTTCCAATCATAGAGATCTTGGTCATGGCATCGGGGCCGTTGCCGATTAGGGTGGCGCCCTTGACCGCTGGCCCGATCTTTCCGTCTTCGATCAGGTAGGCCTCGCTGGCCGAGAAAACGAACTTGCCGGAGGTGATGTCGACCTGACCGCCACCAAAATTGGCGGCATAGAGGCCGGTTTTGACCGAACTCAGGATCTCCGCCGGATCCCGTTCACCGGGTTCCATGAACGTGTTGGTCATGCGCGGCATCGGGTGGTGGGCGTGGCTTTGCCTGCGGCCATTGCCGGTTGGCGCCATATCCATCAAGCGCGCGTTCTGGCGATCCTGCATATAGCCAACCAAAATGCCGTCCTCGATCAGTACGTTGCGTGCCGAGGCGGTGCCTTCGTCGTCGACGGTAAGCGAGCCACGACGGTCGGCGAGGGTGCCATCGTCAACCACGGTAACACCGCGTGCCGCAACCTGTTCACCGATGCGTCCCGAGAAGATTGAGGTCTGCTTGCGGTTGAAGTCACCTTCAAGGCCGTGACCGACAGCCTCATGTAGCATGACGCCTGGCCAACCCGGGCCGAGCACAACTTCCATCTCACCTGCGGGAGCCGGTACCGAATCGAGGTTGACCAACGCGATTCTGAGGGCCTCGTCGACTTGTGCTCGCCAGGTTTCGGGCGCCAGATAGTGATCGTAAAGTACCCGGCCGCCGGCGCCTTGCGAGCCGGTTTCCATGCGATCTCCGTCACCGACAACGACCGAGACATTGATGCGGACGAGCGGGCGAATATCGGCCACGCGTTCACCATCGGCGCGCAGAATCTGGACCGCTTGCCAGGAACCGGCCAGCGAGGCCGAGACCTGACGGATCCTGTCATCGAGCGATCGGGCGTAGGCATCAATATCCTGTAATAGCTTTATCTTGGTCTCGAATTCGACCGCCGAGAGGGGGTTGCTGTCGGTGTAGAGCGATCGATTCGTGCCGGATGGCGCCGCGGCTGAGGTGCCGCCATAGCCGGAACTGACAGCGCGGACGGTTTCCGCAGCGCGTCCAATAGCGGCCTCACTCAGCTCCGAAGCATGCGCAAATCCGCGAGTCTCACCGGCAATCGCGCGCAAACCGAAACCCTGATTGGTATCGAAGCTCGCGGATTTTAACCGGCCATCGTCAAACGACAGGCTCTCGCTTTGTCGGTATTCCAAGTAGAGCTCGCCGTCCTCAGCGCCTTGCAGGGCCTCATTTAACTGTTGTTCCGTTCGGTTTTGGTCGAGGCCGGAGCGGTTAAAAAACAGGTCGTCGGTCAGGGTCAGATCGGACATGGTTCGCCTTTGTCGATGGTCGATTTGGTATGCTACCAGACTAACATAGGGACTCCGATCGCACTTGTCCGCCCTTCTGAGAAATCATGCCAAACCGCGATTTAAGGCTGCGCGACCAAGTGACGCGCATACCCGACTTGTTCTTGGCACGCCTTCGGTCTAGTTTTCCGGCAAGGAATCGTTATAAGGCTGTGCTGTACCGGTGGAGGGCCGAGGCACGGTATCGGTTCATCTTTTGGGGAAATCGTTAGAGAGCGATAATCATGACGCTGTTGAGACGATCGGCCAGCCTTTTGGTGTGGCTTTTAATTGCTGTTGCTGCCTTCGGGTTTGCTACGACTGAGGCTGTTGCCGAGGTGGTGAGCAAATATGGAGCTTGGCAACTTGGGCCGCAGGCGCCCTATTCACCGGTAGCCGAACAGACTATCGAATTCTGGAATGTGTTGCTCGTGATCATCATTTTGATCGCGGTCTTCGTTTTGGGCCTGATGGCTTATGTTTGTGTCCGCTTCAAGGCATCAAACAACCCAACGCCAACGAAGACCACGCACAACACCTTGATCGAGGTTCTGTGGACCGCGGTTCCGGTGTTGATCTTGGTGGTCATCGCAGTCCCGTCCTTCAAACTGCTCTACTTTATGGACCATGCTGTCGATCCAGAGATGACGATCAAGGTCAACGGTCAGCAGTGGTCGTGGAACTACGAGTATCCTGACGACGCGGTTTCGTTCGACAGCCTGTTGCTGGAGCCCGACGAGATCAAGGACGGCCAGACCTACCTGCTGGATGTCGATAATCCACTCGTGTTGCCGGTCGGTAAACGTGTGCAGATCCTGCTCGCCAGCGACAACGTCATGCACTCGTTCTTTGTGCCGTCGTTGATGTTGCAGATCTATACCACGCCGGGTCGGACCAACGAGACCTGGGTGCAGGTCACTGAACCGGGAACGTTCTACGGCCAATGCAACCAGATTTGTGGAACTGGGCATTCTTATATGCCCATCGTCATCAAGGCGCTGTCCGAGGCTGACTACGCTGCCTGGCTCAAGAAAGCCAAGGTGGAGTTCGCGATGGACGGCACAGTACGCCCGGTCCAAATGGCCGTTGCGCGTCAGCCTGGCCAAGTAACAATGCCGGTCAGTGACCGATAGAGAGTTCGGAGATAGTTCATGAGTGATCACGATCACACGCCGAAAGGTTTCGTGCGTCGGTGGCTTTATTCCACCAACCACAAGGACATCGGCACGATGTACCTCATCCTGGCGATCATCGGTGCTTTTGTCGGTGGCGGGATGTCGATCTACATGCGTATGGAATTGCAAGCCCCGGGCGTGCAGTACATGCCCGATGGCCAATTCTGGAATGTCATTGTCACGGCCCATGGCCTCATCATGGTGTTCTTTGTCGTCATGCCGGCGTTGATCGGTGGCTTCGGCAACTGGATCGTGCCGCTGATGATCGGCGCGCCGGATATGGCCTTCCCACGGATGAACAACATCAGTTTCTGGCTGTTGGTGCCGGCGCTGCTACTGCTGGTCATGTCGGCATTGGTTGCTGATGGTGCGGGTGTCGGTTGGACGGCTTATCCACCGCTCTCGAATGCAAATTTCCATCCGGGTATGTCCGTCGATTTGGCGATTTTCTCGCTGCATCTGGCAGGTATTAGTTCGCTCCTGGGCGCCGCCAACTTCATCACCACGATCTTCAACATGCGCGCACCGGGCATGACGCTGCACAAAATGCCGCTGTTCGTCTGGTCGATCCTGTTGACGGCATTCCTGCTGCTGTTGTCGCTGCCGGTTCTGGCTGGCGCCATCACCATGCTGCTGACCGACCGCAATTTCGGCACGACCTTCTTCGAGCCGTCGGGCGGCGGTGATCCGATCCTGTTCCTGCATCTGTTCTGGTTCTTCGGGCATCCCGAGGTCTACATCATGATCCTGCCGGCCTTCGGCGTGGTCAGTCAGGTGATCTCGACGTTCTCTCGCAAACCGATCTTCGGTTATCTGGGCATGGTCTACGCCATGGTCGCGATTGGTGTCGTTGGCTTCATCGTGTGGGCGCACCACATGTATACGGTTGGTTTGGACGTTGATACGAGGGCCTACTTTACAGCTGCGACTATGGTCATCGCGGTTCCAACGGGCGTTAAGATATTCTCGTGGATCGCGACGATGTGGGGCGGCTCGATCAGTTACCGCATCCCGATGATGTTTGCGCTCGGCTTCATCTTCCTGTTCACGGTTGGTGGCGTCACGGGCGTCGTTCTGGCCAATGCTGGTGTCGATATCTTGTTGCACAACACCTACTTTGTGGTCGGTCACTTCCACTACGTGCTGTCGGTCGGTGCCATCTTCGGCATGTTCTGCGGGTTCTATTACTGGTTCCCGAAGATGACCGGTTACACCTACAACAGCTTCCTGGCTCGGGTGCAGTTCTGGTTCAGCTTTATTGGTGTGAACCTGACCTTCTTCCCGATGCACTTCCTGGGGCTGTCCGGCATGCCGCGTCGCTACATCGACTATCCGGCGACGCTGGAAGGTTGGAATGCGATTTCCTCGTGGGGCGCATATCTGAGCGGTCTGGGTGCGGTTGTGTTCCTCTACATCATCTTCGAGGCTTTTGCGAAGAAGCGTGTAGCGGGCGACAATCCGTGGGGTGAAGGGGCGAATACCCTGGAGTGGACCCTGCCTTCACCGCCGCCGTTCCACACCTTCGAGAAGTTGCCCGAAATCCGCTAACGCGGATGGACGGTATCTTCTGCTGACGGAGAAACGACGGTGTCAGATACTTCGGTGAATTTCCGCTCTTCGGCCGTGGCTTCGGCTGCGGCCGTTGGGCAGGGACCGGCGACGGTCGGTGATTTCGTGGCGCTTTTGAAGCCACGGGTCATGTCGCTTGTCGTGTTCACTGGGTTGGTTGGGCTGTATTTGGCGCCGGGAACCCTGCATCCGGTTTTATCGGCGGTCGCCATTCTTTGCATAGCTGTTGGCGCCGGTGCCTCCGGTGCCATAAACATGTGGTATGATCGCGATATCGACGCGATCATGACGCGAACGCAAAACCGGCCAATCCCAGCCGGTCGGGTCGAGCCAAATGAAGCCCTCGCCTTCGGGGTTATCCTGTCCGCGTTTTCGGTTGTCGTAATGGGGTTGGCGGTCAATTGGGCTGCCAGTGTGCTGCTTGCGTTTACCATTGGGTTTTACGTCGTCATCTACACCATGTGGCTGAAGCGCCGTACGCCGCAGAACATTGTGATCGGCGGCGCCTCTGGCGCCTTGCCTCCGATCATCGGCTGGGCGGCGATAACCGGCGATGTCTCGCTTGAATCCGTGGCCCTCTTTGCCATCATCTTCATGTGGACACCGCCGCATTTCTGGGCCCTGTCGCTCTACCGCGACGGTGACTACCAAAAAGCCGGCGTGCCGATGCTTCCGGTTGTCGCCGGGCGGCGCGAGACCCAGCGCCAAATCATGTTCTACAGCGTTGCCATGGTTCCGGTGACGCTGGCGCCCTGGTACCTGGGCACGGTCGGCGTGGTTTATGGCGCCGCCGCTTCGGTTCTGGGTCTGTTATTCCTGGGGCATGCATTCCAGGTGCTGCGCGATGATAGCGCGCGCAATTGCAAACGGATGTTTGGCTTCTCGATCCTGTATCTGGCGCTGATTTTCACCATGTTGGTGGTTGATCGCGCCATACTCGGGGGGCTGTCGTGAACCAGACGGATCCGAAACAGCCAGTTGGGATCGACGCGGTCGAATTCCACAAACAACGACGCGGCCGCAATTTGGCGATCTTTGCGTCGGTTATCGGGCTTTCGGTTCTGTTTTACCTCATCACCATCGTCAAGAAGCTGTAGACCATGGCGAGTGGAGCAAGCATATCAGTTGAGCCGCGGGCGCTATCTCGGGCCGGGCGTCGCAATGCTCGTACGCTTGGGCTGGTCGCTGCCGTCGGCTTCGGTATGTTGGGCCTCGCTTATGCCTCGGTGCCACTCTACGATTTGTTTTGCCGCGTCACTGGATATGGCGGAACGACCCAGGTCGCGAGTGAAGCATCAACGGCTGTTATCGATAGGGCGATGAAGATTCGCTTCGATGCGGCGGTGCATCCCAACCTGGCCTGGACGTTCCAGCCGATGGAGCGCAAGACGCAAGTCCAGGTTGGCGAAAACCGGCTCGCCTATTTCGTCGCGGAGAACACTGGCACGGAGACGGTCGTGGGGACGGCCGCATTCAATGTCACTCCGGCCAAGGCCGGGCAATATTTCAACAAGCTCGAGTGCTTCTGTTTTACCGAACAGGTCTTGCGCCCGGGCGAACGTCTTGAGATGCCGGTATCGTACTTTTTGGATCCGGATCTCGATAAGGACCGGAACCTTGATGATGTGACCACTGTCACTTTGTCTTACACTTTCATGCGAGCGGCCGATCAGTCGGCAGCCGAGAACCCGGGTCAGACCGGGGCTCGTGTGGCAGGCAACTAAGCGTAACGAGGGAAACACCGCCGTCCCAGACGGTGTGGACTTGAGGGAAAGAGGGAACCATGAGCACCGGACACGAAGTTAATCACCAATTCCATCTGGTCGAACCTAGCCCATGGCCGGCCATGGGGGCAGCGAGCGGCTTCACGATCACACTTGGTGGCGTTCTCTACATGCATGAGGTCGCCTTCGGCACAGTCATGCTGGCAGCTGGTGTGCTCCTGGTGATCGCGACCATGTTCTTCTGGTGGCGCGACGTGGTGCGGGAGGCCGAATATCAAGGCCATCACACTCCGATCGTCCAGATCACCATGCGTTACGGCATGATGTTGTTCATCTGCTCCGAAGTGATGTTCTTCGTCGCTTTCTTCTGGGCCTTCTTCGATATGTCGTTTTATCCCCGCGAGGCGATTGGCGGCATCTGGCCTCCAGCATCGGTTGAGGTCTTTGATCCGTTCGACATTCCGCTGATCAACACAATCATCCTGTTGACCTCCGGCGTGACCGTGACCTGGGCGCACCACGCGTTGATGCACGACAATCGTAGAGACCTGGTCCGAGGCTTGGGGCTGACCGTTGTTCTTGGCCTCCTGTTCACGTCATTGCAGGCCTACGAGTACATGCACGCGTCATTCGGCTTCAAGGATGGCATCTACTCCTCAACCTTCTACATGGCGACCGGCTTCCATGGCTTCCATGTGATCGTCGGAACGATCTTCTTGATCGTCTGCTTTTTCCGGGCGCGAGCCGGCCATTTCAAACCGGACCAGCATTTCGGTTTCGAGGCTGCGGCCTGGTATTGGCATTTCGTTGATGTGGTCTGGCTGTTCCTGTTCATCTGCATCTACTGGTGGGGCGCCAACGCGACAGGCTAATTGGCTTGAGACGTGACGGGTCCCTACTACCCTCCTTTGGGCCCCTTTTCGACCGGTTTGGCATGTAAGTGTCCCCGGTGCGGAAAGGGGCCCGTTTTCGATGGCTACCTCAAAGTCCGCGAGATCTGCCAGGAATGTGACCTGGATCTCAGCGAGCATGACTCTGGCGATGGTCCGGCGATTTTCGTGATCTTTATTCTCGGTGCCACGGTCGTCCCGCTTGCCCTTTGGTTCGAGGCGACCTTCACCCCACCACTTTGGGTTCATGCGGTGGTCTGGGGCATCGCTGTCATCGGCGGCACCTTGGCGTTGCTGCCACCGCTGAAAGGCGTGATGGTGGCCCTTCAGTATCGTCATAGACCACCGACATAGGCTACCCCCTTAGGCTGTCGACGTGAGAGCCTGAAAGCACTGGTTTGCCGAAACCGCTGCGGCTATCTTCCGGGCGCTCGAATGACAATCGAACCTAGGAAATGACTGGTATGCAGGACAGCCCCGCCGACCGCCCAGCCGACGATCTCACTGGCCGCCGCCGATTCAAGCCGACCCTTTGGCCGACGTTGTTCACCATTCCAGCGGTCCTGTTCATGCTCGCTCTTGGAACCTGGCAGGTCCAGCGTCTCTATTGGAAGCTCGCATTGATCGAGCAGTTCGAGACCCGCGTAGCGGCTGAGCCGGTTCAACCCCCAGAGCGGGTTGAGAATTTCGAAGAAATGCGATACCGCCGCATTGCGTTGCGTGGTGAGTTTCTTCACGACAAGGAAGTCCTGCTGACCGGCAAACTGTTCAAAGGAACCACTGGATTCCATGTGGTAACACCCCTGCGGCTTTCCGACGGTCGGACCTTACTGGTCAATCGCGGTTGGATTCCGGACAAGCGTAAGCTCCGTGAAAACCGCCCAAGCACGTTGGTCGAGGGACAGGTCGACGTCGAAGGTATCGTCAGAGACCCTAGCCTGAAGAGTGTATTCGTTGTTGCCAACGAGCCCGAGCGGGAAATCTGGCTGACTGTCGATATCGATGTGATCGCGCGCGAGCGAGGCTTACCGGATCTGTCGAATTATTATGTTGATGCGCTGCGTCCGGAAGGCGCACTGGTTTTCCCGGTCGGGGCAACGCGGGTCATATCGGTCCATAACGACCACCTGCAATACGCAATCACTTGGTTCACCTTGGCAATCGCGCTGATGGTGATTTACGGGATCTATCACACCCAACCTGCCAATAAAGACAACGACGGTGGAGAGGCCGAGTGAGCCCGCAGGCATACGGTTTCCTGCATGAAAGGTTCGCCCGCATCGGTGCGATCTCTGGTGCGATCTCGGTGCTCGACTGGGATAGTCAGACAATGATGCCGAAAGGCGGAGCCGAGGCGCGCGCGGAGCAACTTGCTGTGCTTTCCGTGCTGCACCACGAGGCGATCTCGGCGGATGACTTCCCGGATCTTCTGGACCGTGCCGAAGAAGAAACTTTGAGCGACTGGCAGTCAGCCAATCTGCGCGAAATGCGCCGCATGCACCGTCATGCAACCGCAATGGATCCGGGTCTCGTCGACGCGTTCTCTCGCGCTACGTCGGAATGCGAGCATGCGTGGCGTGAAGCGCGGGCAGACGATGATTTCGCAACGGTCTTACCTTTGCTGGAGACGGTTATCGATCTGGTCAGAGATCAGGCGGCGGCCAAGGCCGATGCGCTTGAGGTGGCGCCTTATGACGCTCTGATAGACATGTATGAGCCGGGCGGATCCAGTCAGAAGATCGACCACCTGTTTGCACCTCTTGCCGACCGGTTGCCGGAGATTTTGCAGCGCGTCCTGGAGCGCCAATCTGAAAGCCCCACCCCGGTCGTGCCGCAAGGCCCATTCGATGCCGGTCGCCAAAAGGAGTTGGCTCATCGGCTGATGACGACGCTTGGGTTCGAGTTCGAGCACGGTCGGGTCGATGTCAGCGCCCATCCCTTTTGCGGCGGAACGTCAGATGATGTCCGACTGACAACGCGTTTTGATGAAACCGACTTTACCAGCGCCGTCATGGCGGTCATTCACGAAACCGGGCATGCCATGTACGAGCGCGGTTTGCCGCCGGAATGGCGGGGTCAGCCTGTGGGCACGGCGCGGGGCATGGCGGTGCATGAGAGCCAATCCCTGATGTTCGAAATGCAGGCCTGCCGAGACAATGGATTTATCGAGTTCCTGGCGCCGCTGACCAAACAGGTCTTCGGCGGTGAAGGGGCCGATTGGGGCGCCGACAACCTGCACCGATTGACGACGAAGGTTGAGCGCGGGCTGATCCGGGTTGATGCTGACGAGGTGACCTACCCGTTGCATGTCATGTTGCGTTACCGTCTGGAGAGCGCCCTGCTTGATCGGTCTTTGGCGCCGGCGGATCTGCCTGGGGCGTGGCGTGAAGGCATGGCCGAACTGGTCGGAGCGGCGCCACCTGACGACCGCGATGGCTGCATGCAGGATATCCACTGGTATGCCGGCGCGTTCGGCTATTTCCCGACCTACACCATGGGAGCCTTGGCGGCGGCGCAGTTGTTTCAGGCTGCCAAACGAGCTGATCCGGGGATCCCCGAGGCCTTATCACGAGGAGACTTCACTGGCCTGCTTGCCTGGGCACGGGAGAAGGTCCACCGTTGGGGTAGCTATCACACGACCGACGACCTCCTCCAGGCTGCGACGGGCGCTCCGCTTGGCGAGGACGCCTTCTTGGCGCACCTGGAAGAGCGCTACCTCGGGTGAGGCCAAGCCATGCACGTCATCCCGACCAACCCCGGACTTGTTCCGGGGACCGAGCCGGGATCTGCCAGACGTGCGTGCTCGGTGATAGATCCCGGATAGCGGCTTCGCGTCTTCCAGGATGACGAGCACTTAACCGGCGGGAATTTTTTTAACGCGCCTCGGTCCAGCTCTCTGCGAATGCCAAAGCGCAGGTGCTGAACGGTTTGCCCTCACGCTCGCGTGGCCAGGGCTGGCCCTTGGCCTGCTCGCCGTTGAGGGTAAGGCGCGCGGCGGCGGTCGGGATCAGGATCGTGCAGACACCGTAGCGCCGATCTGCCGGGTCGTTCGGTTGCGTGTGGATCAGGAGCGGTGTGCCAATGTCATGCCAGGTGAGGGCGATTTCCTCGTCACGAGCCCAGACATGCTCGGTCCAGTAATACGCCGGGTCGCCGGATTTGGTGAACTCCGCATCGATGACCGGAATGCTTTGATCGCCGGTTTCCGCGTTCAACATCCCCTGGATCGTCGCCTGAAGCCAGCGGGCCATGGCGATATTGTCGGAGTAAATGCGCCATTGGTTGTCGGTGAGTTCGCTTTTCAGGTAGAGCACATGGCCTGGCCCAGCGGGACAGGTCGTGACGCGCCAAAAACTGGCATCCGTCGAGTTTGCATCGCCGTCGTTCTCGCTAAGCCGAATGAACGGGTTCTCGCCGATCATCATTACGGCATTTGGGTCCACTGTGCTCATAGCTATCCTCCCGCAGGTTCAATTCCAAGTCGGCGAGTGTAGCGGCGCTCGTCGCCGATGTCAGTGCTTGCTTCTGAGCCGCGCGTTTGTAGATGGTCGAGCAAGAATGTCGGTTATCGTCCCTTGAACTCCGGTTCCCGCTTCTCAACGAAGGCTCGCATCGCTTCCTTGCTGTCCTCGGTTTCGCTCAATTGCCCGGTCATGGTCTGCTCGAAGCGATAGCCGTCGCGCAGGCTCAACTCTTCGATCTGATTAAGCGCGTGTTTGGCGAGACGGGTGGCGATAGGGCTCTTGGCGGCAATCTCACGGGCCAGATCGGTCGCTGTATTCATAAGGTCTTCCGGCGGAACGCAGGCCTCGACCACACCCAACCGATAGAGTTCGGGGCCAAACACCCGGTGCCCGGTCAGCATCATGCGGCGCAACCGCGAGTGACCGAACAAGCGTTGGGCATGCCGCCCACCGCCCAGCAACCCAACGCCGATTTCCGGCAGCCCAAGGCACCCGGTCTCGGACGCGACCAGAATGTCGCAAGAAGCTGCAAAGGCAAGTCCACCGCCGAGAGCCGGGCCATTGATCGCCGCGATCACCGGTTTCTGGCACTCCATGATGCTGTGGTAGGCCTCGCGGGACTTGCGGCTGTTTGCCCAATGATCACCGGGCCCTCGCGTGCTGCCTACGCGGGCTTTGATGTCGGCGCCGGCACAGAAGACTTTGCCGGCGCCCGTCAGCACCGCGACGCGGATTTCGTCCCGATCGCTGATCGTATCGAAGGTTCGGGTGATTTCTTCGAGCACCTGCTGGCTGTGGGCGTTTACCGGCGGGTTGTTGATGGTCACGATCCCGACATAGTCATCGACTTCGAGTTTGATGAGCTCCGCATCCATTTAAACTCTCCGCATTCGGATTAGGCCGCGGCCTTTTGCCGGCAATAGCAGGACGCATGCACCGCCACTTCGGCGCGGGCGAGAGCCTGATCGAGTTGCTGCTTGATCAACAAGGCTTCGACCGTCTCGCCCCGGCGGGTCAGACATTCGTGCAGGCCGTGCAGGCTCCAGAGGTTGTTCGGGTGCTGGCAGGCGCGGCTGAGCGTCTTATCGAGCCCGAGATCCGCGCGGTACACGAGCTCGGCTTCTTCCGCCCGGTTTTGCTCGAGCAGCAAAGCGCCCAGCGCGTGCCGGGTTGGCTGCATCCATCCCCAGGGCTCGTCATAGGGCAAGGCGTCATCCAGCTCGACCGATTTGCGCAGGTGGGCGAAGGCGATGTCGAAATTGCCGCGTCGATACTCCAATTCGCCGTTCAACATTTCCTCGGCGATCTCCAGGATATCCTTGACGGTGTTGTTATGGACCCGGCGGCTATCCTTCACGTTCGCCTTAGCAGCGAGAAACGCTTCGCGCTCCCGCTCGGCGGCGGCCACGTTGCCTTGAGCGGAGTGGGCGACCGACTTGGCATACAGGATCATCGCCGTCGTCGAGCAATAGAGATCGCGGTCCTCGGGTAGGTCTTGCGCGATGATCTCGTCCCATTTTCCGAAGCGGACCAGCACATGCTGCTTCATTGGCAGGTAACCTTCGATGAAATCCGCCATCGGAGGCGATGGAACTTTCAAAAGCTCTTCCGGCGTGGTGTCGATCAACTCCTGCGCCGCCTCGATCGCCGGCGTGTACTGGCCAAGGAACATCGCCCCATAGATCGTGAAATGATAATTGTGGGTGCGATACATCGCGTAAACGTTCACCGCGCCCTCGCGTTCCAGGAACTTCCGGTCGGCGATCGACGCTTTTTGGTTATAGACCACCACGTCGCGGTACTGGCCGCAAAGCACGTCGATATGGGTCGGCATGTGGATCAGGTGGCCGGCGTCGGGAACCAAATCGCGCAAGCGGTCGCCGGCGCGTAAGGCTTTCTGCGGAAATGGTGACATCTCCATCAGATGCACATAGAGGTGCAGGAACCCCGGATGGTCCCACGAGGCCGGGATCTTGGCGAAGATCGCGTCCATCACCTCTACAGCTTCGGCGGTTCCAGCACCTTCGGCGATACCGCCGGTCTTCAGGTCCCACATTTTCCAGGGCGTCTGGTTCATGATCGCTTCGATGAACACCGTGAGCACCTCTAGGTCCTCCGGATATTTCTTCATCACGTCGCGCATCGCGTCTGTGTAGTCGTCGTTCCAGGCCGCCTGATCGTCGATCGCTTCGCGCTGCGGATAGCGGGCCGGCAAGGCGTGGATCAAATCCTGCTCGAGTGCCGTAGCACCATCGGCGTGCTTCAAGGCATCTTGCATCGCGTCGTAGGATGCCGCTAGCGCGCGGGCCTTGCCGACCGGGTCATAGCGATGCCAGGGCAGGTTATAGTTTGGGCCGGCCGCGTAAGAGATGCCCCAATGGGCCATGGCGCAGGCGGGATCGAGCTCGCTCGCCTTTTTGAAGCAGTTGACAGCTTCCTGATGATTGTAGGCATAGACCCAGTTTAGCCCGCGATCGAACCAGATTTGAGCTTCCGGGGAACTCGTGGTAATGGCCCGCGTGAACGTGCCGAGGTCATAATAACTCATGTCGTTTCCAGTTCAGTTCGGATGCCGGGCCGCAACGCATGTAAAGGTCGCGTGAGAGAGCGAACGCTACCTGAGAAGATTAGAGTCGTTCAAGGTTTCTGTACTGAGGCCTTGGGGATACTGTGTCTTGGCGATGCGCGGTTAGGCAAAACCGGATAGGCTAGCCTCAAATAACCGATTTGGAGCCGCCCTATGACCACCGATACCCCCTTGAGCGCCGGCTGGCGCGACCATCCACGCTACCCCGACCCGGCGATCGAGACTCTGGACGAGCGGTTCGATAAGTACCGGATATTTAGCGCCGCGGTCGAGCGTCTGTACACCGGATGCCGGTGGTCCGAGGGCCCAGTTTGGTTCGGTGACGGGCGGTATCTGCTTTGGAGCGATATTCCGAACAACCGGATCCTGAAATGGGAGGAGGAGACCGGTGTCGTCAGCACGTACCGCCGGCCAACGGATTTCGCCAACGGCCATACGCGCGACCGCCAGGGTCGGCTGGTGACCTGCGAGCATGGTGGCCGGCGCGTGACCCGAACCGAGCATGATGGCGCGATCACGATCTTGGTCGACAATTGGCAGGGTAAACCCCTCAACTCGCCAAATGATGTGGTGGTGAAGTCAGATGGTTCGGTCTGGTTCACCGATCCACCCTTCGGAATCCTAGGTAATTACGAGGGTCATCTGGCGGCCTCGGAAGTCCCGCAGGCAGTGTATCGGATTGACGGTGAAACCGGAGAGGTCACGGTCATCGCCGACGATGCGCTCGGCCCGAACGGTCTTTGTTTTTCGCCGGACGAGAGCCTGCTTTATGTCGTCGAATCGCGTGGTCTGCCGAACCGAAAGATCCTGGCCTACGATGTGACGAAGGATGGGCGCGAACTGAAGAACAAGCGGGTCTTCATAGATGCCGGCCCCGGCGGCACGCCAGACGGCATGCGCTGCGACATCGATGGCAATCTCTGGTGCGGCTGGGGCATGGGCAGCGCTGAATTGGACGGCGTCCTGGTCTTCGCTCCCGACGGCGCCAAAATCGGCCGCATTGCGCTCCCGGAACGCTGCGCAAATGTTTGCTTCGGAGGGTTGAAGCGCAACCGGCTGTTTATGGCGGCGAGCCAGTCGCTCTATGCGCTCTACGTCAATACCCAAGGGGTGAAGGGGGGCTGATTGCTTTTAATCGCCTGAGCCGGCGAAATCCGCTTCGAACCCGTGCATGCGCTCCTCCCGGGCTCCGGCGGAAAGCCGGGCGTACGCCGCCACGATGGCCCGACTGCCAGTCGAGGTGCACAAGAAGGGCAGAAAGCCATGGACCATACAGGCGAGACCACCGAGCACCATGCCTAAACCGGTGGAGGTGGCGAAATGTAGGTGTTCGCCATAGGTCTCGCCGACCGCTTCGGGATGTTCGGTGAATAGACGCATTGTGCCCTCCAAAAATTGCATGTGATTTGGACAACAAACTACCCCAAACCGCTTCGAAGGTGTTTCCAAATAATTCGGAATTATGCTAGAATATTCGAATTATTTGTCAATAATTAGATAAATTGAGCAAAATATGTCTCTTGATAGAATAGACCGCGAGATACTTGCCCTGCTTCAACAGGACGCGAGCTTATCTACCGCTGAGATAGCTGACCGTGTCGGACTGACCACGACACCCTGTTGGCGGCGGATCCAGACTTTGGAGCGCGAGGGTATCATCCGGTCACGCGTGGCTTTATTGGACCGGCGGAAGTTGAACCTGAAAGTGACCGTATTTGTCGCCATTCGAACCGATCAGCATAGCGCTGATTGGATTAAGAATTTCGCCGCCAAAGTCGCTGATATTCCGGAAGTTGTCGAAATTCACCGTATGAGTGGCGATGTCGATTATCTGTTGCGGATCGTTGTTCCCGACATCGAAGCCTATGATGATGTCTATAAACGCTTGATCCGGGTAACCGATTTGCATGACGTTTCCTCCAGTTTTGCCATGGAGGAAATCAAATCGACAACGGT
>JABIRP010000241.1 GCA_018699735.1 Rhodospirillaceae bacterium
GCAATGTATAATTACGGGGTGCTTCAAGGGCGCAAGCTCTAAGCCCTAGCCAACCGACCCCTAGCCAACCGACCCCTAGCCAACCGACCCCTAGCCAACCGACCCCTAGCCAACCGACCCCTAGCCAACCGACCCCTGGCCAATGACAGCCGATTTTCTGTCATAGAGCCCAAGATCATTATCCGGTGCGACGAAGGACCACGGGTCAATTTGGTTCACCATCCCGGATGGAAACATTTGGGAGGATGGTGGGCGCTGACGGGCTCGAACCGCCGACCCTCTCGGTGTAAACGAGATGCTCTTCCAGCTGAGCTAAGCGCCCGAGTGATCCCAAATTGCATCGGATCACATTGTCTGTCGCATATTATACCATCGGGAAATGCAAACGCCGGCATCCCTAATGGCATGCCGGCGTCGCTGAAATCTATCGGCCGCGTCTTAGTTAAGCGCGTCCTTTAGGCCCTTGCCAGCCTTGAACTTCGGCTGCTTGGAGGCCGGAATATTGATCTTTTCGCCGGTCCTCGGGTTACGGCCTTCGGTCGCCTTACGCTGCGCGACGGAGAAGGTTCCGAAACCAACGAGGCGAACCTCGTTCCCAGACTTCAACGCACCGGTAATCGAATCAAGAACCGCGTCGACGGCGCCAGCCGCATCAGACTTGGACAAACCGGCACTATCGGCAACCGCGGCCACTAGGTCATTTTTGTTCACGAGAAAGCCCCCCTATCGAGACATTTATGAAATTCTAGAAGTCGCCTCCGCGACTTGGACACGGGGCACTTTAAAGCCAGCGATACGCTGGCGTCAATCACAGAAATCCGCCGAAACCGGGAGAAATTCACGCCTTTGGCTCTGTGAAAACAATCGGAGGCCATTATTCTTCAAACGATCTAGAAATTTTCACATGAAAAACGGGGCACGCCCGAACGGACGGCCCCGTTGAATGGTTACTTTTAGACTTTAGCCGTTACATTTAGTGACGTTTTACCAAGCGAAAGACGACTTAATGCTTGCTCACGCCCTCGCGAGCATCATCATCTTCACTCGACGACACTGCCGGAATTTCATCACTCTCTGTTTCGTCTTCGATCTCTATCGGCACGGGTTCACTGACCAATGCCTGTGAGATAACTTCATCGACGCTGCGAACTGGAATGATTGTCAGGCCCTTTTTGACATTGTCGGGAATCTCAGCGAGATCCTTTTCGTTGTCATAGGGAATCAGCACAGTCTTGAGGCCACCACGCAGTGCCGCCAATAGCTTCTCTTTCAGGCCACCGATCGGCAACACCCGGCCACGCAGAGTGATCTCGCCAGTCATGGCGACATCCTTGCGCACTTCAATTCCGGTCAGGACCGAGACAATCGACGTGACCATGGCAACACCTGCGGATGGACCATCTTTCGGGGTCGCACCCTCGGGGACATGCACGTGGATGTCGCGCTTCTGGAACAATTTCGACGAGATTCCAAATATGTTTGAGCGCGATTTGACGAAACTCTCCGCGGCTTGCACCGATTCCTTCATCACGTCCCCAAGCGTACCCGTCGCCGTGACTTTTCCTTTACCAGCCACGGTCACGGCCTCGATTGAGAGCAATTCGCCGCCCACTTCCGTCCAGGCGAGGCCGGTGGTTACACCAACCATGTCGGTGTCTTCGATCTCGCCGTAGCGATATTTCTTAACGCCCGCAAATTTGCCAAGGGTCTTGGGCGTCAGCGCGACCTTTTTGCGATCGGACATCAAGATTTCCTTGACCGCCTTGCGCGCCAGATTGGCAAGTTCACGCTCCAAATTACGGACGCCGGCTTCGCGAGTGTAGTAGCGGATCAAGTCGCGAATTGCGCCATCGGAAACAGCCCACTCGCCCTCAACCAAACCATGCTGCTTGACGATCTTCGGCAACAAATGGCGCTTAGCGATCTCAACCTTTTCGTCTTCCGTGTAACCTGCGAGCCGCAAGATCTCCATGCGGTCAAGAAGCGGTTGTGGCATACGAAGCGTATTTGCCGTCGTCACGAACATCACATCGGACAAATCGTAGTCGACCTCCAGGTAGTGGTCCTGGAAAGTGTTGTTCTGCTCGGGGTCCAAAACCTCAAGCAGAGCCGAGGCTGGGTCTCCACGATAGTCCTGGCCTAGCTTGTCGATTTCATCCAGCAGGAACAGCGGATTGGATTTCTTGGCTTTCTTCATGCCTTGGATGACCTTGCCCGGCAGAGAACCGATATAGGTCCGCCGGTGGCCGCGCACTTCGGCCTCGTCTCGCACGCCGCCCAAGGACATCCGCACATAGTTTCTGCCGGTCGCTTCGGCGATCGATTTTCCGAGCGAGGTCTTGCCAACACCTGGCGGACCAACAAGGCAAAGAATAGGCCCCTTTACCTTGCCAGTGCGCTGCTGCACGGCGAGGTATTCCATGATCCGCTCTTTGACCTTTTCCAATCCAAAATGATCACGATCCAGAACGGTTTGTGCCAGGCTGAGGTCTTTTTTGACCTTAGACCGCTTCTTCCACGGGATCGCAAGTAGCCAGTCGAGATAGTTTCGAACCACCGTCGCCTCGGCTGACATCTGGCTCATGTTCCGTAGTTTTTTCAATTCGCCCTGCGCCTTGTCGCGGGCTTCCTTGGTAAACTTGGTTTTGGCGATCTGCTCTTCGAGCTCCGCCAACTCATCCTTGCCCTCTTCGGCTTCACCAAGTTCCTTCTGAATAGCGCGCATCTGTTCGTTCAGATAATACTCGCGCTGGGTTTTCTCCATCTGCCGCTTAACGCGATTGCGGATCCGCTTTTCGACCTGCAAAACACCGATCTCGCCCTCCATGAAGCCATAAATGCGCTCCAAGCGTTCGGTGATACCGTCAAGTTCCAAGAGTTCCTGCTTCTCGGCAATCTTCAAGGACAGATGCGAGGCAATGGTATCGGCCAGTTTCGCCGGCTCATCGATCTGATTGATCGAGACCAGAACTTCCGGTGGGATCTTTTTGTTCAGTTTGATGTACTGCTCGAATTGGGCGACGACGGCACGAGAAAGAGCTTCCTGCTCTTGCGTTGGTTTCTCCTCGCTCTCTTCCTGCAGTTCGGCATGAGCTTCAAAGAACTCTGGATTGTCCGTGTATCCCTTGATTTGTGCTCGGCGCATGCCTTCGACCAACACCTTGACCGTGCCGTCCGGCAATTTGAGGAGTTGCAGGACCGTTCCGATCGTGCCGACCGAATAGATCTCGTCCGGGGAGGGATCGTCGTCGCCAGCATTCTTCTGCGTAACCAGGAGGATCTGCTTGTCGTCCTGCATCACGTCTTCCAGCGCCTTGACGGACTTTTCTCGGCCAACGAACAACGGCACGATCATATGCGGAAAGACAACGATGTCCCGTAAAGGGAGAACCGGAAAGGTCGCGAAGCTTGTTTCCTGCATGAGGCTATTTCCTGCTCCCACCTACAATCCGGCGCGGCGGGCGGGGAGCGTTTCCGGCGCGCGAACACGTAAACCCTAAGTGGCGTACCCGGTCCACCAGTTCAAGACCGGAAATCCCCTAGGCTCAAAGACCTCTGGAAATGCTTGGCCTAGGTAGGTTCGGCCCGGGTGGCCCGAATTGGTATCAATCAGGCGCTGGATCCGACGTCTTCAAGCCGCTCAGCATGCACCTTCAATGGCGGCGCGTTGTTATCGACAACTTCAGCGTTGATGATTACTTCTTCAATATCGTCCGAGCTTGGAAGATCAAACATCGGATCGAGCAGAATGTTCTCCAAAATCGAACGCAGACCACGAGCCCCAGTCTTACGTTCGATCGCTTTCTTGGCGATCGCGCTGAGGGCATCGTCACGGAATTCCAACGTCACGTCTTCCATCTCGAACAGGCGCTGGTACTGCTTGATCAGCGCATTCTTAGGTTTGATCAAAATGTCTACCAGAGCTTCCTCGTCAAGATCCTCCAAGGTCGCAACCACCGGCAAGCGACCGACAAACTCGGGGATCAGGCCAAACTTCAGCAAATCCTCTGGCTCGACGTCTTTCAGAATATCGCCCGTGCGCCGGTCGTCCGGCGAGCGAACATCGGCGCCAAATCCGATCGAGGACCCTTGGCTTCGCCCAGAGATCAGTTTCTCCAACCCGGCGAAAGCACCGCCGCAGATGAACAGGATATTGGTGGTGTCGACTTGCAGGAACTCCTGCTGCGGGTGCTTGCGGCCGCCTTGCGGCGGAACGCTGGCAACAGTGCCTTCCATGATTTTCAACAAGGCCTGCTGCACACCTTCGCCCGATACGTCTCGGGTTATCGAGGGGTTGTCGGACTTGCGGGAAATCTTGTCGACCTCGTCGATGTAGACGATACCGCGCTGGGCGCGTTCAACATTGTAATCCGCCGCCTGAAGGAGCTTGAGGATGATGTTCTCGACATCTTCACCGACGTAGCCCGCTTCGGTCAGTGTCGTGGCATCGGCCATAGTGAACGGCACGTCAATGATGCGTGCCAGTGTCTGAGCCAGCAGCGTCTTGCCACAACCGGTTGGGCCGACCAGGAGGATATTCGACTTGGCCAGTTCAACATCGTTGTTCTTTTGATCGTGCGCCAATCGCTTGTAGTGATTGTGTACGGCGACAGAAAGAATACGCTTGGCGCGATTCTGGCCGATTACATAATCATCTAGCACGCTGCAGATATCGAGTGGCGTCGGCACCCCGTCGCGGGATTTGACCAGCGTCGTCTTGTGCTCTTCACGGATGATATCCATGCACAACTCAACGCATTCGTCGCAGATGAATACCGTCGGGCCCGCGATCAACTTTCGCACCTCGTGCTGACTCTTTCCGCAGAAAGAACAATACAAAGTGTTTTTGCTGTCGCTGCCGCCGCTACCGCTGCTGCCGCCGCTACCGCTGGTGTTGTTGCCGCCAGACTTGCTCATGTCATTCGTTCCCGTTCGCACGGACCGGTGTGTATGTTAGCCGCTCGGCTGGAACTCGCACAATGACTAATAAACCGTAGCCGCATCTGCGATATTCCTGCGCTGAGGGTGTCCAGGCCCAAACGCGCCGGTTCACATTCAATAATCGCGCCAGAAAGCGCCTGCACTCCCCCGAGATATCTCACCTGAGATCCCCCGGGGATCGTCATCAGTCGTCCTTGGCCTCGTCATCCGAGTCGTCAATCGGACGCTTATCGACCACTTCATCGATAATGCCAAACTCAACGGCTTCAGTCGGGGTCAGGAAATTATCGCGATCCATCCCCGCCTCAATCTCGTCGAGTTTGCGGCCGGTATGTTTGACATAGATCTCGTTCAGCCGCGCCCTGGTAGCCAGGATTTCACGCGCGTGGATTTCAATATCCGTCGCCTGGCCCTGAAATCCGCCAGAGGGCTGGTGGATCATCACCTTTGCATTCGGCAGGGCAAAACGCTTGCCCGCTGCTCCAGCCGCCAGCAACAGCGATCCCATGGAAGCTGCCTGACCAATACAAACGGTCGAAACTTCGGGCCGGATATATTCCATCGTGTCATACATCGCGAGACCAGAGCTAACCACGCCGCCGGGCGAGTTGATGTACATGTAAATATCTTTTTTCGGGTTCTCCGCCTCCAAAAACAGGAGCTGGGCGCAAACCACGCTGGAAACCGCGTCCATGATCGGGCCAACAACAAAGATGATCCGCTCCTTCAGCAGGCGCGAATAGATATCATAGGCTCGTTCGCCCCGGTTGGTCTGCTCGACGACCATCGGAATGAGCGAATTCATTTGGGTCTCGAAGGGAATTTCCATGGCTCTCAGTCTTTCGAACTAACGCTGCACGTCGAGTGGGCTCTGGCTCAGCCAGCGTCCCCCTCGTCCTTCTTCTTGGCCGCTGGCTTCTTTGCCTTGGCTTTTGGCTTTTCGGCCTTTTCGGCCTTATCCTCGGCTGCATCCTTCGATTTCGCCTTGGCCTTTGCTTTTTTGGCTGGCTTTTTCTTTTCGGTGTCAGAATCAGCCGCGTCGGCGTCAGCCTCATCGACCTCAAACAATTCCTCTGCACTGGCAGCCTTGTCGGTCACGGTCGCCATCTCCAGGATAAAGTCGACAATCTTATCCTCGAATATCGGCGCCCGGATGCTCGCCTGAGCCTCTGCGTTCTCTTGGTAGAACTCCATGAACTGCTGTTCCTGGCCAGGGTAGCGCATGGCTTCCTGCAAGATGGCGCGACGAACTTCCTCGTCGGTGACCTGAATGTTGTTCAGGCGCCCAACCTCGGAGAGCAGCAAGCCAAGTCGAACGCGACGATTGGAAATCGTGCGGTACTCGGCCTTGTCCTCGTCACTCATGCCCTCGTCGACCGGCTGATCGTGCGAGTGGTCATGATCGTGGTCGTGATCGTGGTCATGGTCGTGATCATGATCGTGCTGGGCAGCGGGGTTCTGGGCTGCGGCATTCTGGGCTGCGGGGTTCACCTGACGGCAAATCGCGGCGTATTCCTCTTCGGCCATGCCCGGGGGCACATCGAACGAGTGCTCTTTCTCAAGAATATCGAGCAGTGAGCGTTTCAGGCGCGCCCGCGCTGCGATGCCGAACTCCTGATCCAACTGACCTTTGACCGCTTCACGAAGCCCAGCCAAATCCTCCATGCCAAACAGCTTGGCAAATTCATCGTTTATCTCGGGGTCAATCGACTCCCGGATTTCAATGACTTCGGTCTCGAACACAGCCTCTTTACCGGCCAAATCCGGCTGACCATATTCCGCCGGGAAGCTGACGGCGACATCCAGTTTGGCACCGGCATCGACACCAACTAGTTGCTCTTCGAAGCCGGGAATGAACGAGCCAGACCCAAGTTCGAGGTTGTGATTTTCCGCAGCACCGCCTTCAAATGCCTCACCGTCAACACGGCCGGTGAAATTAATCACGACGGTGTCGCCTTCGCGAGACTTGCGTTTGCGTTTCAGGGGTTCGGAAGTTTTGTGCTGAGCTGTAAGACGCCCGATCGACTCATCGATCTCCTTTTCGCCCGGCTCAGCCTTGAGCCGCTCCAGAGAAATTCCAGAGAAATCCATCGGCGTGATCTCAGGCATCAGATCGACCGAAAGGCTATATTCCAGATCCTTGCCTTCGTCGAATGCCGTGATCTCGATCTTGGGCTGGCTCGCTGGCCGCAGGCCGCGCTCGTCCAGTGCCTGGGCACTGGTTTCGTTCACTGCGCGCTCCAGCACTTCCCCCATCACCGCATTGCCATACCGCTTGCGCAGCAGCGACGTCGGCACTTTACCTGGGCGGAACCCGGGGAGCTGCACAGTAGATGCCATTTCGCTGATGCGATCGTCGACTTTCGACGAGATATCATCAGCACCAATGACGATCTTAAATTCGCGGCTCAACCCTTCCGAATTAACTTCCGTAACCTGCATGACCGTACTCGACTGTTGACCGGACCCAAACCGACGCTCAGCGCCGACGTTCCTATGTTTCCTCTCGGCGCACGCTTCTCGCGCAACCGCCTATCGCAGAGTGTGGTGCGGGTGAAGGGACTCGAACCCCCACAGCTTTCGCCACCAGAACCTAAATCTGGCGTGTCTACCAATTCCACCACACCCGCGCCGTGTGCCCACCATGCGCGCGAGCCCTCGCTCACCTGGTCGGGGATGGCTAGCCGACAGGGTCGGTTGCGTCAACTAAATGGTGGTGTGATGTGGGTGACCAAACATCCGTGTCGAGACCTAACGTCGCAGAGGATGATCGGCTGCATCTGTCACCTCTTCCAGATCGACCACATGCATCGCTGACTCCTCCGGCACACATAACAGGTTGAACGACCTCTGGCGCTTGGTGAAATTGTGCGGGTTGCCGAAAAAGTTTTTTGGATTGTGTAGAAGCGGATAGTGCCAATACGCTCGATACCCGAGTTCCCAGATCAGTTCGATGAGCGCCGGCGAATTGTCAATGCGATCATCCTCGACGTACAACATCGCCCTGGTTCGGGCGATCAGGTCTCGGGCACCATCCAGCACTTTGCCTTCCATGCCCTCGACGTCGATTTTGATCAAGCGTACCCGGTCGTAACCAACCACGTCGTCGAGCCTGACGGTTGCAACCCGCGAGCCGTTGGCGTTGACACTATATTTAGTCACTTCGATTGCGCCCAAATTCACTTCAGCGCCGCTGTAATCCCCATGGGCCAAAGCAAACGAGCCGGATTCGTTAGACACCGCCTCCGGATACGCATCGACGTTGGTCAATTGGTTTAGGACGAAATTGGTACAGAGCATTTGAAATACAAAAGGCTGCGCTTCAAAGGCCACCACCCGGCCATCCGGCCCAACCATCTGGGCAAACGGTATGGCAAGCGTGCCGACATTCGCTCCGACATCTACCACCACGTCGCCCGGCCGCAGCAGTTGCTCCAGCAACACCAGGATGTTTTCGAGATGCTCGCCATACTCGATCACCGAGCGGCCGATGTAGCGATCTTTACGGCTGACAACGAAGGTGCCCCGACGCGCGCGGACCAGGGTTAGAAACTCCGAGTCTTCCAGCAATTCTGGCATTGCGGCAACCGACACTGGGTCTTGATCCATCATGCCGGTCAGGAACCTGCTTTGAATCGAAAATCACAGCGTTCCGCGCCCGAGGCCAATGTCGTCTTTCGTTCCAGGCCGACGCTGCGCAGAGCATAGGCATCGAAATCGACAGCGCAGATGTGTGGCAGCAGATCCAAATCGCCGTGTTTGTGACAAAACTTCGAGAGCCCGCATTCGTGATAATCGATGCCCAGATCAAAGTCTTCGCCCTCACCCGCTTCGACGATGGAATAGACGAAATCTTCTGGATGCTCGCGGGTCTGGCTGCGTCCCGCCTCGCGCTCAAGAACGGCGCGGTTGCCGGCTGAAAGGAAATCCGTCCCAAGTTGCCGTCGGCCGGCCTCTGGGATGGACGCGAAGTACTCTCTAAAAACAGCTTTGGTAAGACGCCCGATCCGCCCTGTACCTACCCCCTCGGCACGCAGCACCCGCCCGAGCGCCACCAGCGATAAGCCGCGCTCGAAGAATGGTGTCATCCTGCCCTCGTCGCCGCCGACATATGGCAGTTGAGCGATGACTTCGCGGTAGGAAGCTTCGATACGACCAGCAAGATCTTCCAAGCGCCCAACCCCGAGCAGGTCCTCGAACTCCGGCGCGGCTTGTGAAACTGCCGCTCGAAAGTCATCCAATAAGCTATCGGTTTTAGCCGCATAATAAGGATGCATTTCGCTTAAACCTTTCACCTTAGGTTTTCACCAGTCCACGCATGGCCGATGAGGATGCAATCTTGGCCTCTGCCGAATACGCCTCGCCGTTAGCTTCTATGTCGGAGAGGCGATAGAGGTAATTGATCATCATACCCGCTGACTGCTGTGCACCCTTCATCGATCGGTCGCCAAGCCAGTTCAACCTCTGCATACGGGCCCCGTTCGAGAGATGAAAATGAGCGACGGGATCGCGCGCTCTGCCATCGCCGCGACGCGCCTCCAGAAGATAACGCGCGGCCAGTCTGGTCAGGGGCCCGCGCGCCACTTCGGCAGTCTCAGCGTCATCCACCCAGTCTGCATTTGCGATCAACTGCTTTAGCGCAGATGCCTCATCCAAATCGTTGTCGCCCAGACGCGCCCTCAGCTCCATCAGTTCGCTCGCATGCAATAGCGGCTCGTCGCCATCCGCCTGGACAGCGAGCCAACGAGCGAACCCGGGGATCGGAGAAAGTGTCGCAAAGGTCTTCAGGTTCGGCAATTCCGTGCGCAGCAATTCGACCACGCGCTTGATCAGAAAGTTGCCGAAACTGATGCCGACAAGCCCGGACTGGGCGTTCGATATTGAGTAGAAAATCGCACTGTCGGCCTCATCCGGGTTGGCAATCGGTGCGGATCCGTCAAGCAGTGCGTCGACGCTATCGGACATGCCTTCAACCAGCGCCACTTCGACAAATATCAGTGGCTCACCCGGCATGTTCGGGTGGAAGTAGGCAAAGCATCGCCGGTCAATCTCGAGCCGGTTCTTCAAATCATCCCAGGACCGGATCTCGTGTACCGCTTCGTAAGCGATCAGTTTTTCCAGAAGTGCGGCCGGGCTGTCCCACGTGATGCGACGCAATTCCAGCAACCCGACGTCGAACCAGGCGGCAAGCATCTGCCGCAGATCAGCACTGAGTTCCGCCACCGCCGGGTTTTCGCGTGCCTGGGGCAGCATTTCGGCGCGCAAGTCGACTAGAAATTTGACTCCCTCAGGCAGGCTGGTGAAACGGGTCAGAAGGCGCCGCCATCTCGGCTCCAGCGCCTCGCGAAGCCGGGTCTCGGCAATCCGTCGCGCCTTGTCATCGCCAGCCCCCGAGGCCGCTTCCATCGCCGTGTCCACAGCTTCGCGATCGACATCGAAGCGCTCGGCTAGCGTGGCGATAAAGCGCTGGCGGCCAATCTCATCAAGGGTCAGATAGGTGCGGCCCAGATCGGCCGCGCGCGCCCGTACTGCGACTTCATCCGGCGTGGCTTCGGCGCAGGCCTCCATGCGGGCGACCACCGCTTCAAGGTCTTCGTCTGGCAGATCCGGTCGTGGTGCTGCGCCAAAAAGCGTACGCGTCTGGCCCGACAGGCCGGTCCAGGCCTGGCGCAGATTTGAAATCGTGCGATCGAGAAAACCGCGTGCCGACGGCCGCTCTTCCACGTCCGGATTTGGCGTATCCTTGGGCATATCGCTCTCTTGTTTTGGTTCGCTGTCGGCCATCGAAACTAACCGCTCCCCCCTACATGGTCGTGACCCCGCACCTCGGCCAGGGTCGAATTCAGATGCCGAGCCAGATCCTCCGCCAATAGCCCATCGCCCGCAAGCGCCCCGGCACGGCCATGCAACCAAACCCCGGCCGCAGCAGCGGAAAATCCATTCATACCTTGGGCCATCAACCCGAGAATCACACCGGCCAAGACATCGCCGGTGCCCCCGGTCGCAAGCCAGGGCGGCGCTGATGCGTTGATCAACGCACGTCCATCGGCTGCAGCCACGATACTATCCGGCCCTTTCAAGACCACCGTGCCGCCAATTCGCGCGGCAGCGATCCGCGCGGCGGCGAGACGGCCAATCGAGGCCACATCCACATCGGGAAACAACCGGTGGAACTCCCCCATATGCGGCGTGATCACTAAATCCGATCCGGCGGCCCAGCGAGCCAAATCTTCAACCTCACCGGCGAACACCGTCAAAGAGTCGGCATCAAGCACCACGGCCCGTCCAGTGGCGAGCGCAACCTCGGCATAAGCACGGGTTCTATCCGAGACCCCGTGTCCTGGCCCGACCAACACAGCGGTCTTGCGCTCATCTGACAACAGGCTCTGGAACTCCGTCACATCCTCAACCGCCACCAGGATGGTGCCGGCACCATCAAGTGCATAGGCCGGTAAAGCCCGCGCCGGGGCCGCAACCGTGAGCAGACCGGCACCGATCCGTCGACCCGCCTCCGCCGCGAGGCGCGCGGCACCCGTCATCTCGGCACCACCGGCAACGACGGCGTGGCCGCGCGAATACTTGTGACCCTCCGGCCCAATCCTCGGCAACGCGTGCTTCCAAGCGGCAGGATGGTTCTCGCCTTGACGGACTCCGATACGCGATGCTGCATCCGGCGATATGCCAATGTCAGCGACAAGCAGCTCGCCGATCAAGCCTCGGGCGGGATATAGTAAGTGTCCGGGTTTCGGCCGGTGAAAGGTTACAGTCTTTCGGGCTGGCACGGCCCAGCCTCGGATCAACCCGGTGTCACCATCGACACCGCTCGGTACATCAACCGCGATTGAGAATAGGTCATTCGCCTCAACCAGCTCGCTGGCGCGCTTTACGAAGGCAAGCGCCACACCGTCAAGATCTCGCGATATACCGGCACCGAACAGCGCGTCGATCAAAACCTCGGCTCCGATCAAGGATTCGACTGAAATCGGCTCGACTTCACCAGGCCACGTGTCCGCCGCCAAGGCCGCATCGCCTTTCAGTTTCCCGCTCTCGCCAAGCAAACACAGCCGGACCGGCCAACCGCTGTCCTTCAGGATACGCGCCGCAACAAAGCCATCGCCCCCATTGTTGCCGGGGCCACAGACGACCAAGACCGGGCGTCTGGAATAACGCCGGCGTACAGCATTCGCGACCGCCAAGCCGGCCCGCTCCATCAACACGATTCCGAGGGTTCCTGCCTCAATAGTCAGGAGGTCTGCCTGCCCCATTTGGGCAGCGGTGAATAGCCCGGCCGTGGACATATCGGCGGTGTTCGATGGCCTGCCCGCTTTATGCTGATTGCTCATAGGCAACATGGTACGGGCCACGAGAGCCGGCTCCAACGGAGAAATCCGGATATTTCTGATCAAGGGTCAGATATGTCGACTACGAAGCTTCTTGGACCCGGTTCCAAATACTGAGAATTTTTTGCGGCAAGGCCACGGGCTCAAATGGCTTTGAAATCACATCAGCGGCCCCAAGTTTCATCAGTTCAGCAACCTCGTGCGGTTGGACCTTGGCAGTCATGAATAGAATTGGCGTCGCCGCGAACTCCGGCGTATTGCGCAAAGCAGCGAAAGCGCTTGGCCCGTCGACCTCTGGCATCATCACATCAAGGATCACCAAATCGGGATGACATGACCGCGCCTTATCCACGATCCCAACGCCGGATTCGCAGGTTTCCACCGTAAACCCTCCCAAAGTTTCCAAAGCCAGAACCGCGATCTGGCGAATATCCGCCTCGTCTTCAGCATAAAGAATGTTTTTCAAAACTTGCGCCATATCAGGTCTCAACCTGCCGCCGCACCGACTCATTGATGGTCTCAACCAACGGCTCATCGCTGCTCTTGGATCTAAGAAGCGCTCTGTCGATCGTTGTGGCGATTTCCGCGTCGACGAGCCAATGGCTCGCAACACTGTGGCGCGGATTCGCGTGCGCTGCCATTCGTTGCCCTCTTAAATACATGGGTTAATTGCAGATATCGGTCGAAATGTTAGCCCGATTGGCCCAGCTTGAGAATATACGGGACTACCGCATGTTTGCGTTAAATTGGCTTACCCAACTTCTGGTCCCGCCGGAAGGTTTGTGTCATGGACAGGGTTGAGCGCGCGCGGAACACTTTGCCGCCCTGGCGTTTTGTCAGAGCAATTTGCAGCCGAAGGAACCACGGCCATGCCCGGGACCGGATATCGAGAGTTTATATCCGCCAATCGGTACCTTCTGGGTTTTGGCTTCACCATGGCGTTCGCGTCAAGTGCCGGCCAAACCTTTTTCATTGGCGCATTCGGGCCAGCCATCCGCTCGGAATTCGAACTCAGCCATACAAGTTGGAGCGCCATCTATATGGCCGGAACGCTTCTGAGCGCGCTCTGCTTGCCGTGGACTGGGCAATTGATCGATCGGTTTCGCCTCAAGACCTATACCCTCGTCGTCCTCACGGGGCTGATCGCCGCAGCTTTATTCATGGCTGCGGCACCGCATGCATTCTTGCTGGTCGCGGTCGTTTTCGGTCTTCGACAAACCGGGCAAGGTCTTTCCAGCCACATCGCGGTGACAACCATGG
Organism: Rhodospirillaceae bacterium; assembly: GCA_018699735.1. Classification (GTDB taxonomy): domain Bacteria; phylum Pseudomonadota; class Alphaproteobacteria; order Thalassobaculales; family Thalassobaculaceae; genus JABIRP01. The sequence continues at coordinate 13,542 of JABIRP010000241.1, forward strand.
CCCGGTCATTTCACGCTGGCCGAGGCAAGGCGGTCGCTTTGGCATCTCTTGGTTACGCCGGAGGCGAGTCCATTCTCCCCTTCCTGGTCGTCATAGGCATCGCCGCGATCGGCTGGCGCCTTACCTACGCCACTGCTGCGGTGGTGCTAGCGGTGTTAATCCTGCCGCTCATTGTCTGACATCAGCGCCCATGGGACGAACTGAGGGGTTTTCATAAGGGAGGATTTCTGGCTCATCGTAGTGACCGAAGGGAACGAAGATGAGGCAGAAATCGATGACTAAGATCGACCCGGCTGAGAAGACGGTCCGGGAC
>JABIRP010000242.1 GCA_018699735.1 Rhodospirillaceae bacterium
CGACTCGGCGGCCTTGGCAACCACGACATCGGCGCCCGGCGACTTTTCCGGCGATTTACCTGGTGGCTTGCCCGGTGATGTGCCCGGTGACGTGCCCGGCGATTTCGGGTCTCCGCGCTTGCTGTGTAATTGAGTGAGCAGGCCCTGCAGGAGTTTCAATTCGCTCACGACCGCGTTGGTGTCGGGTAGCGCATCGAATTCTTCGCGCAGTGCCGAGAGGTCCTCGCGCAGACCGTCAAGCTCTGACATCAGCCGCGCGACTTGGCTCACTGCCTGGCTCGCCACATCTTCATTGGAGCCCCGTTGCCTGGTCAGGACGAACGCCAGATGGCCCACACCCAGCGCCGATGCCACGGCCAAACCGGCGAGCCAGCCCGGCACACTCCCTAGGATCTCGGCTCCGAAGAACTCGGTCGCAAATGCGATGGCGACCGCGAGCGCCGCGTACAGGCCGGCTATGAGTATCGTGGAAACGATCGTCTGCCCTCCCTCAGGTGCTCTAAACTGTCTCTCGTCGACTTATGCTGGCTTTCGTGCCCAATTTTCGGCGTCCACGCCGACCGCATCCGAAATCCGTTCGAACCCATCGGCACGCAACAACGAGGCCAATTCGTCCTGAATTCGTATGATTAGCCCCGGTCCTTTGTACACCAACGCCGAGTAGAGCTGAACAAGTGAGGCTCCGGCCCGAATTTTGTCATATGCGGCGCGCCCGCTGTCAACACCGCCGACACCGATCAAAGGCATCCGTCCCTCGGTCAAATTGTAGACTTGGGCCAAAATCCTGGTTGACGGTTCAAACAAAGGACGACCGCTGAGGCCTCCTAGCTCGCTCCGGGCAGCACTAAGCAGCCCATCTGGACGGTGGACGGTGGTGTTTGAAACAATCATCCCGTCAATGCCCGACGTAAGAGCCACCTCGACGACATCGGCGAGCGGGGCTTCTTCCAGATCGGGAGCAATTTTCAAGAGCACCGGCGGGCGTTGATGCTCCGGCGCCTCGTTGCGGGCCTTGAGCACCGCCGCCAGCAGATCCGTCAATGGTCCGCGTTGCTGCAGGTCGCGCAGACCTGGCGTATTGGGTGACGATACATTGATGGTCAGATAATCTGCGAGCGGCGACATGACCCGGACACCTTCGGCATAATCCGCCTCCGGCGTTTCGACCCCTTTGTTGGCACCGACATTGGCGCCGATGATCCCGGCAGTGCGATCCCGGCGGGCAAGCAATTTGGCGCCAGCGCCGAGGCCTGCGTTGTTGAAGCCGTAACGATTGATCACCGCCTCGTCCTCGACCAGACGAAAGACCCTCGGCTTCGGGTTTCCCGGTTGTGGGCGAGGGGTCATGGTCCCGACCTCGACGAAACCGGCACCGAGCCTGATTAATCCGGCAAAGGCTTCCGCATCCTTGTCGAAACCCGCAGCTGTGCCGACTGGGCTTGTAAACCCGATGCCGAATACGGTGCTTGCAAGGATTGGATCCGGGGCTTTGTTCGCACGTGGCCCGAGGCCGGCGCCCAGGGCGCGCACGGTTAACCGATGCGCGGTCTCAGGGTCGAGCAGGCGTATCGCGGGGAGCAGCAAATCGGCAAGAGCGAACATAGGGTTAGGGTATATCGGGACCGCCGACCACAATCCACGAGAAAGACTTCAACCCGAAGAGTTCGGGCTAGTTGGCAAGCTGTGTGAGATCGGTCTATGGTGCCTGAAAATTCGACCACTTGGACTTCAGGAGACCGCATATGGAGCCGCAAACATACCTCGACGGGCAATGGCATGAGGGCAACCCGCCGGTGCTTGGTCCGATGACGCTCTCCACCTGGCTTGGTGCCGTGGTGTTCGATGGAGCTCGGGCGTTCGACGGGGCGTTGCCGGACCTTGATCTGCACTGCCAGCGCGTGTGCCAGTCAGCACTAAATCTCGGCATGAAATCGCCGATGGAATGGCAGGAGATCGAGCGCATCTGCCGAGAAGGTGTCACCCGCTTTCCCGAGGGCACACATCTCTATCTCAAGCCGATCATTTGGGCCGAAGACGGTTGGATCTATCCTGATCCGAATACCAGCCGCATCATGATCAATCTTTTTGAGGCACCTTTGCCGGAGCCGACAGGGTTTTCCATTTGCATCTCCAACCACCGTCGCCCAGCGCCGGATCAGGCGCCGACCGATGCCAAAGCCGCCTGCCTCTACCCCAATGCTGGCCGCGCTTTGCGGGAAGCGACAGAGTTAGGCTATGACAATGCGGTTATGCTCGACCCGATCGGAAACGTTGCTGAGTTCTGCACCGCCAACCTGTTTATGGCCAAAAATGGGGTTGTTTCGACACCATCAACGAACGGTACGTTCTTGAACGGGATTACCCGGCAGCGGGTATTGTCTCTGCTGCGCGAGGATGGTGCTTCGGTTGAAGAACGTGCGATCACGGTTGGCGAGTTACGGGACGCCGACGAGATCTGGTCGACAGGCAACCATGCAAAGGTCGTCCCCGTGACCCGGATCGAGGATCGTGTACTGCAACCGGGCCCACATTTTTCACGCGCTCGGGAACTGTATTTCGAGTACGCGCGCAAATCTGTTTAGGCGGGCATCTCACCCTTCTAGGGCCAAATGACTTCGGGTGGCATGCTCATCAGGATTGCGTCGACATTGCCACCGGTTTTCAGGCCAAACAACGTGCCGCGGTCGTAAATCAGGTTGAATTCGACATAGCGGCCGCGCCGGATCAGTTGATGACGACGCTCATCGTCGGTCCAAGTCTTGTCCATGTGCCGGCGCACGATCCTTGGATAGACATCGAGGAACGCCCGGCCAACCTCCTGCGTAAAGGCGAAGTCCTTTTCGCGATCCTGATCGAGATAATCATAAAATATTCCACCAACGCCGCGCGGCTCGTCTCGGTGCTTTAGATAGAAATACTCGTCACACCATTTCTTGAAGCGTTCATAATAGTCCGCACCATGGGTGTCGCAGGCTTTCTGGAGGGCGGCGTGGAACACCGAAGTATCGTCGTCGTCTGGGACCATTGGCGTCAGGTCGGCTCCACCACCGAACCAGCCTTTGGTGGTGACGATGTGGCGTGTGTTCATGTGCACCGCCGGTACTTTCGGTGAATGCATATGCGCAACCAAAGAGACACCGGAAGCCCAGAACCGCCGGTCATCCTCGGCACCTGGAATGTTGGCTGCGAAATCCTCGGAGAACTCGCCGTGTACGGTCGAGACATTGACGCCAACTTTCTCGAAGACCCGACCACGCATCACTGACATCACACCACCGCCACCGCCTGGACGACTCCAGGCGGTTTGCTCGAAACGTCCAGGTTCCCGATCGCTCATCGGGCCCGTGTGAACATCCTCAATCGATTCGAAAGCAGCACAAATCTTATCGCGCAGATCCGCGAACCATTGCGTCGCGGCGTCCTTCTCATCCTGATTTGGCATATACATGTAGGGCGTCTCCATTGCGCTCATCTCAACTGCGCTCGTCTGGCATCGCCGAGCTTTTGCATGATAGCAGCCATATTGTCCAATTCCGTTCAGACATAGGGACAATTTAGTGCGACATCGACCATCGAAATGCGAACCCTGAGTGCCACTTCGGACCGAGAACTATTTCGGGTTCTGTTTTGCCGAATTTAACGGGTCTGTGGAAATCACCTATCCGATGGCGGGTTGATCCCAGCTTTTCGATCCACCGTCAGAAGAGGATTATCCGACCACGGTCAATAAAACGTAAAAGAGTTGGCTGCTTGCGGTCGGCACAATTCAGGAGACGGTGGGACTATGGCAATTTTCTCTCGGAAATCAGCGGCGTCGAGCAATATGCACCAGCAAATGCTGGATAAAATGCCGGTTGCGGTCATGTTGTGCGATCCGAAAGATTTGATCATTTCTTATGCAAATGAAACGTCAGTAACACTGTTGAAGCAAATCGAGCATCTCCTGCCGGTGAATGCCGATGAAATCGTTGGCCAGTGTATCGATATTTTCCATAAGAACCCGAGCCATCAACGCGGACTTTTGGCAGATCCGTCCAACCTGCCTCACAAGGCTATCATCCAAGTTGGTGACGAATATCTCGATCTTCTCATTTCGGCACTGCGCGATAATAGCGGTAATTATGTCGGGCCGATGTTGACCTGGTCGATTGTCACCGATGTGGTGAAACAGGAACGCGAGACCAACCGGGCACTGTCCATGCTGAACCAGCTTCCGCTCAACGTCATGATGGCGGACAAGGACTCCTTTGAGGTCACATACGCCAACAAGACGAGCGTTGACACGCTGACGTCGATCGAACACCTGCTCCCAATCAACGGCAAAGAGATCGTCGGGACTTGCATTGACGTGTTCCACAAGAATCCGTCGATGCAGCGCCAGTTACTCGGCAATCCAGCGAACCTACCGCATAAGGCGGTGATTTCGGTTGGCGATGAGAAACTCGATCTTCTTGTCTCCGCGATCTTCGACGAACACGGTGACTATCTGGCTCCGATGCTGACCTGGTCGGTCGTCACTGCGCAGGTCAACATGGCCGAGAATGTCTCGACCGTTGCCGAAGCCGTGCGTCAATCGGCCGGTGATTTGAACAGCCGGGCTGATGCCATGCTGGCAACCGCCGAGCAAACCAGCGAACGCGCCGCCGCCGTTGCGGCCGCATCGGAAGAGATGGAAAGCTCAATCTCGGAGATTTCTCGCCAGATCAACCACGGCACCAAGATTGTGACAGACGCTACTGAGCAGGCAGAGAACGGCCGCCAGAAGATCTCTGAACTTTCCGACATGGCGCAGAAAATTGGTGATGTGGTCAAGATCATCTCCGATATCGCCGAGCAGACCAACCTGCTGGCCTTGAACGCAACGATCGAAGCGGCCCGCGCTGGCGATGCCGGCAAGGGTTTCGCGGTTGTCGCTTCTGAGGTCAAGGCTCTGGCCAACCAAACCTCGAACGCTACCGGCGAGATCGAGAAGCAAATTACCTCGATCCAGCAAGCCACTCAGCAGGCCGTTCAGTCGAATGAGGAAATCGTCAGGTCTATCGAGGAAATCACTTCGGTAACCACCGCAGTCTCTCCGGCAATCGAAGAGCAAACCGCGACAACCGCCGAGGTTAGTTCCAATATCGCGTCGGTAAGCCAGGGTTCATCCGAGACCCAAGGCATTGCCAACGATGTCACCCAATCGGCAACTGATATGTCGAGCCGAGCTGGAGAGTTGCTCGGAGAGATCGAGCAGTTCATGGCGCGCTAGGCTGTCCCACCTGCGTCGCTCGCTATCGCCCCGCGTCGCTTCGGTGACGCGGGGTTTTTATTTGGTTTATTGTTTTTTGAGTTCCAATTAGACGGCGTCCTTCCCGTTCCCGTACGGCGCGATATCGCGCGCGTCACAGATCACGTGAACCAGCGCCGGCCCCTCATGCGCCAGCGCTGCCCGGAACGCGGTGTCCCATTGCGACGTCATTTCGACCCGCCAGGCCGGCACGCCATAACCACGGGCTATTTGACCGAAATCCGGACTTCCCATACGGGTTGCATAAGCTGCTGCCTCGCCGTATTTGTCGAGCTGGCCCTTCAGAATTGAGCCGTGCACGTCGTTGTCGCAGACAATGACCTTGATCGGAATTTCTTCGCGCGCCGCTGTCGAGAGTTCCTGGCCCGACATCATGAACCCGCCATCGCCGCAGAACACCACGATCGGAGCCCCGGGCTTGGCCAAAGCCGCTCCAATGCCGCCGGGAACACCAGCCCCCATGGCACCGCTCGCCGTGCCGCCTTGGGTCAGGCCGGTGCGGAAGCGAAAATAGCGATGGATCCAACGCGCATAGCTGCCGCCATCGGTTGCCACGACCGCGTCGTCCGGGAGTGCCGCCGCAGCCTCGGCAATGACTTGCGCCAGATCGACTGCGCCGTGAACTTGAAATCCACCCGGCTCAGAGAACCGCATGAACGCGTCGTGCAATCCTTCGCGCCAGGTCAGTAGGTCAGTCAGCCGGTCAGCCGGTGGATCGGTCAGCAGCCCTGCCGCGACCGTTAGTGTCGATGCCACGTCGGCAACCAGTGTCCTTCCCTTCGAAATCGCAGGGCTATTCGCGAATCGCGCCTGAACCGCTCGGTCGGGATGGATCAACACCATCGCCGCCTCGTTGTCGGCCAGTTTCTCCTCTCGGCTGGTAATACCGTCAAGTCGGCTGCCGGCGACGACGATCAGATCCGCCTCAGCCAAAGCTTGGTCTTGATAGGCAACAGGGTTGATCTCCAAGTGCCCAGCATACGCAGCATGCGTATTCGCCATTACATCCTGGCATCGGTAGGCTGCGAGTACCGGGGCGCCGGAGGCCTCGGCAAAGGCTTCCAAAGCGACCCGAGCCTCGGGTGAGCGCGCCAGCTCTCCTGCCAGGATCAGGGGGCGTTTGGCCGATTGGACGGCGGCGGCAAGGGCCGCGATTTCCTCTAAACCCGCGATCACTGGCTGAGGTTTGATCACGCCCTTCTCCGGCGGCGCCGTGACCTCAATCTCACCGAAGTCGCGCGGAACAACGAGCACCACCGGCCCCGGCCGACCCGCCAGGGATAACCGCACCGCTTCGCGCGCGGCATCCGCTACATCTTCGGCTCTTTCTGGCTGCAACACCGCCTTGGACATCGAGGCGAACATGCTGGCGGGATCAATCTCCTGAAACGCTTCGCGTCCGCGCATATGCGAGCGCACATGTCCAATCAGCAGAACCATCGGGACAGAGTCTTGAAGAGCCGCGTGCAGCCCAATCGAGGCATTTGCGGCTCCGGGCCCCCGGCTCACCATGATAGCCGCCGGCCGCCCGGAAAGCGCTCCGTAGGCATGGGCCGCGAAAGCCCCGCCACCCTCCTGTCGGACCGAGACAAGCTGGATGCGGTTGCGGTGGCGTCGCATCGCTTCCAGCACTGGCAGAAAGCTCTCACCCGGAACTGTGAACGCGGTGTCTAGGCCGGCATCGATTAGCGCCTCGACCAGGGCCGCTCCCGCTTCCATCACCGTGCTCCCTTCGGATCGATTGGTAGAAGCTTCGCGAGGCCGCTCGCCTGTTCGAACCGCGCGGCGGAAGCCAGCAATCCGGCTTCATCTCGCGGCTTACCGGTGACTTGCAGTCCGACTGGCAATCCGTCGGTGGTAAATCCAGCTGGAACCGAAAGGGCCGGGCAGGAACTGAGCGTAACTGCGGATGTAATCAACGCAGCCGCCATGTAATTGTCGAACCGCTTGCCGTCGACCTCTTCGACATAGCGCAGGCTGGCATCGAAGGGCGGCGTGATCGTGGTGGGGCAAAGCAACAAGTCATACTCCTCGAAGAACGCAACAATGCGCCGAACGAAAGCGGCCCGTTCGCGCTCTGCCCAGGCTATTTCAGAGGCCGTAAGGGCCAAACCTTTTTCGGTATTCCAGATGATATCCGGCTTCAGCATCTCACGGTGAGTTTCAAGCATCGGGCTACGATCGACGACGAAGATGAGTGCGCGCAAGATTTCGAACGCCTCTCCGATCCGCCCCAAATCGGGGCAGGCTTCCTCGACAGTCGCTCCCAGGTCCTCGAAGCGGCGGGCCGCGTCGGCACAGACATCACGAATTTCGCGTGAGACAGGAATTCCGCCATTTAGATCCGGGGCCCAAGCGACCCGCAGCGGCCGACCCTCCGGGCCCCCGGCGAGGGCGGCTTCAACGGTATCAAGATATGACCGTTCAGGCGCTGGCTGGGTCATTGGATCAAGCGGGTCCCGCCCAGCCATGGTGTCCAAGAACAGGGCCAGGTCCGGGACATCCCGTGCCATTGGCCCCTGGACGGAGCTTGGATTGAACATATTGCTGACCGCACCGCGTGTGACCCGGCCTGGGCTGGGGCGAAGCCCGACAACCGAGCAGAACGCCGCCGGTTTGCGCAACGAGCCGCCATGGTCCGAGCCGTGCGCCAACCAGATCTCGCCGGTTGCCAGTGCCACCGCTGATCCTCCTGAAGAGCCGCCACAAGTCAGCTCAGTGTTCCAGGGGTTTAGCGTCGTGCCGAATACTTCGTTGAAAGTATTGCCACCGGCACCGAACTCCGGCGTATTCGATTTGGCCAACACAATACCACCATGCGCCTCTATGCGTTCGACGAGCGGATGAGAGCGATCGGGCACATGGTCGGCAAATATCGGTGAGCCCTGGGTTGAGCGCACGCCCTCGACATCCATGAGATCCTTGATCGCGACCGGTAGGCCGGCCAACCATCCGCGCCCGTCTCCCGGCCGCATCCCCGGGTTCGCCATCAGTCGTTTGGCGCGGTCTCGAGCGCGCTCGGCCGAAAGGGTTGGCAGCGCGTTGACGTCAGGCTCGACCGCCGCGATCCGATCCAGTGCCGCATCAATAAGGTCCAGCGGCGTAACCTCGCCCGCTTCCAGCAATCGTACCGCTGCGCGCGCTGACAAGCGCGTCAATTCCTCCGACATAGTCGGGACCTCCGTTCGGGAAACTCTCGAGACCACCTATGGAAGCAGGATTGAAGCCCGTCGGTCAATCACGTCTACTCCATGCGGTCTCGCCCGAGATCTTTGCTCTTTTTCATCTGGCTAATATGCTCGAATAGAACAGTTGGTGATCTGCACGTTCCGGCTCTAATTTGAACTCCCCGGCTTGAACACCTGGGCTTGAAACTCTGGCTTGAAAGCGGGGGCCACGCGCGTATTCTGACGCCTTCCGCGTTCAAAACTTGGAGCGATCAGATGAGCCTCGCCGAAGGGGATAAGGCCCCAGATTTCAACATGACCACCGATGCCGGTGGTTCGGTTTCTCTCGCCGACCTCAAAGGGCGCCCGGTAGTGCTATATTTCTATCCCAAAAACGATACGCCTGGCTGTACGACAGAGGCATGTGGCTTTCGCGACTTGGAGGCCGATTTTTCCAGTGTTGATGCGACGGTGATTGGCGTCTCACGCGACAGCGTCAAGCGACACGATAAATTCAAGGCCAAATATGACCTGAATTTCGCCTTAGGCTCAGACGAGGACGGTGTTGTCACCGAGGCCTATGGCGTGTGGGTCGAAAAGATGAATTATGGCCGCACCTACATGGGTATCGAGCGCTCAACCTTTTTGATCGACGGCACGGGAGCCATCGCCAAAATCTGGCGCAAGGTCCGGGTCAAAGGACATGTAGACGCAGTACTGGAAGCAACCAAGGCGCTTTAATCCTCGCGTGGAGCCTCGACAGGGCCGCCAGCCTCATTCCAGGCGTTGAAGCCGCCGTCCAGATGGCAAACCGGGGCCAGCCCCATCTCCTGCGCGACCGCCGTCGACAGAGCCGAACGCCAACTCGCGGCACAATAAAAAATGAACAACTGGTCTTCGGCAAAGAACGGTTTGTGATAGGGGCTGTTGGGATCGATCCAGAACTCCAACATGCCGCGTGGCACATGGCGCGCACCACTGATGCGGCCAGATTTGGCGACCTCACGTACATCCCGGATATCGACGAACATCGCCTCTCCAGCGTTGTGCAGGGCGAGGGCTTCCTCGACCGATACCGCTTTGATCTTGGCTGATGCCTCGGCGACCAGATCCTTGACCGACTTGACGATGTTTTGTGGCATGGTTGTCTCTCGCATGTTCGATTGAGTATGGAATTCAGATCATGGCGCCCTTGCCGCCCCATATCGAGCACATTCTCGAACGTTTTGAGCCGCTCGGCCCCGTGGTTGCCAAGCGTATGTTCGGCGGCTTCGGCTTCTTCGCCGATGACTGCATGTTCGCCTTGTTCTCCGGCGAGCAGCTCTACCTGAAGGCTGATGATCGCAACCGGCCGCGCTTTGAAGCCGAGGGCTTGGAACCCTTTCGGTCACGGCGGAGAAAAGGCGGACGCATGCCCTACTATCCACCACCCGAGAGTGCTCTTGACGATGATGACGAGTTGCTGGACTGGGCCCGGAGTGCAGTCGATGCCGCGTTCGCAGCTCGAAAGATTTAGCCGAAAGAGATTTAGCGCCGAAAGAGCCGCTTCCAGGCTTGCGCCCGGCGATATGCGAGCGTAGGTTTTTTCTGCGTTTCAACCTCTTTTTGACCTGGGGAATTCCCAATGAGCATCCTCGCCGACCGCCTCGGGCGGGTAAAGCCGTCCGCGACCATCGCCATAAGCATGAAAGCCCGTGAGCTCGCGGCCGAGGGCCGGGACATTGTCGGCCTCAGCGCCGGCGAGCCCGATTTCGATACACCTGCCCATATCATTCAGGCTGCCGTCGATGCCATGGCGCGCGGAGAGACCCGCTACACGGATCCGGACGGGACCCAGGAATTGAAGCAGGCGATCTGCGACAAGTTCAAGCGCGACAACAACCTGGACTACAAGACCAACCAGGTGACGGTCGGCACCGGCGGAAAACAGGTGCTGTACAACGCGCTGATGGCAACTCTGAACGAAGGCGACGAGGTCATCGTGCCGGCGCCGTACTGGGTCTCATACCCAGAGATGGTGCTGTTGGCCGAAGGCACGCCAGTGATCGTTGAGTGCAAGGCCAAGAACCGCTTTATCCTCGACCCGGATGATCTTGAGAAGGCGATCACGCCGAAGACCAAGTGGATCATCATGAACAGCCCGTCCAATCCGTCGGGTGTCGCCTACACGTGGGACGACATGAAAAAGGTCACCGACGTTCTGGCCCGCCATCCTCACGTCTGGGTCATGACCGACGACATGTACGAGCATCTGGTCTACGACGATTTCAAATTCTGCACACCGGCCGAAGTCGAGCCCAAGCTTTATGATCGGACCTTGACCGTGAACGGCATGTCGAAAGCGTTCTGCATGACGGGGTGGCGCATCGGCTATGCGGCCGGCCCGGCTGAACTGATCACCGGGATCCGGGCGATCCAGTCGCAGTCGACCTCGAACCCGAGCTCGATCAGCCAGGCGGCTTCGGTTGCCGCATTGAACGGCCCGAAAGATTTTATCGCCGAGCACAACGAAGTGTTCAAGGAGCGGCGCGATCTGGTGGTTTCGATGCTGAACCAGGCCACAGGTCTGAGCTGCCCGACCCCGGAAGGCGCGTTCTATGTTTACCCGTCTTGTGCTGGCTTGATCGGCAAGAAGACCCCGGATGGGAAGACGATCGAGTCCGATGGCGATTTCGTGACCTATCTGCTGGAAGCCGAAGGGGTGGCAGCAGTGCATGGTGCTGCGTTCGGGCTTAGCCCGCATTTCCGCATCTCCTATGCGACCGCGACCGAGGTTCTGGAAGATGCTTGCCAGCGCATTCAGCGGGCTTGTGCTGAACTGCGGTAGTTAGAAGTAGCCGCTGTTGGCTCGGATCTGATAGAGCAATACGCCTGTCGAAATCGCCAGGTTGAGGCTGTCTACGCCGTCGACCATTGGGATTCGGACCAACTCATCGCAGGTTCGCGAGAGGGTGTCGGATAATCCCGCCTGTTCGGTGCCCATGGCGAGGATAAGCGGACCACTGGTGTTTGCCTGGCGATAGTCGACAGCCCCTTCGAGATGCGCTCCGACCACTTGACCAGACCAGCCGGCCCGCCAGATCTGAAAGTCCTCCAACGAGGCGCGGGTAAAGCGGATACGGGCGAAGGAGCCCATGCTGGCGCGCACTGCCTCCGGCGAGAACGGGTCGCAGGTGGAGCCAACCAGTACGATGTTGTAGGCGCCAACCGCGTCGGCGGTGCGGGCGATGGTGCCAAGGTTGCCCGGGTCACGGATTTCCTCCAGCACAATCGACAGTTTGTCGGCACTCACATCCAACGCGTCCAATTCGTAGAGCCGCTGTTCGGCGACCGCGATGACGGTCTCGGGATTGTCGCGCTTGGCGACACCGGCCATCACGTCGCGCGAAACTTCCAGGCAAGTAGCGCCCGAGGCCCGGCACTTCTCGATTAGTTCCGCAGTTTTCGGTCGGGCAAGGTCGCTTGGTTCGAACAGCACAATGCGCAACACCCATCCGGCCTCGACTGCGTCGAACAGGTGGCGCACGCCCTCGATGACGAAGGTGCCTTCTTCCTCTCGCGCCTTACGCATGCGCAGCCGTTTAACCGCCTTGATGGTCTGATTGGAATGACTGGTGATCGGCGGCTGCGATGTCACGGGTTCGGCCTGAAATCGATACGACAGAACATCGAGGTCGGCACCCTGCGGTCGCCATCCTGTTCGACGACACATAGCTCACCGAAGGATATTTCGGTCGTCCCGTCGGCAAAAAC
>JABIRP010000243.1 GCA_018699735.1 Rhodospirillaceae bacterium
CATCGGTCAGGACCAATGCCGCTGCACCGTCAGAGACCAGCGAGCAATCCGTTCGCCGCAACGGGCCGGCGACCAGCGGGTTCTTGTCCGAGACCGTCGAGCAGAACTCGTAACCGAGATCCTTTTGGATCTGCGCCAGCGGGTTGGAGGCACCGTTTTTGTGGTTCTTGGCCGCGATCATGGCCAGCGCGTCGGATTGGTCACCGTGGCGTTGGTAATACTGCTGGGCGATCTGGCCAAAGACACCGGCGAAACCACCGTCAATCCCGGACTCCTCTTTCAGATAACTCGCCGTTAATAGCGCCTCACCGATTTGCGGGCCGGGCAGCTCCGTCATCTTCTCAACGCCCACGACCAGCACGATACGGCCACGCTTGGCCTCGATCAGGTCGATACCGTGATGCACCGCCGCACTGCCAGTGGCGCAGGCGTTCTCGACCCGGGTCGCCGGCTTGAACCGAAAATCATCAGAGGCCTGGAACACCAAACTGGAGGTAAAGGCCTGAGGCGAGAACGCGCCGCCAAAGTGTCCGAGATAGATCGCGTCCACATCTTTCGGCTCAAAACCGGCATCGGCGACGGCATCGGCTGCGACCTTGACGATCATGCTCTCGACATCATCTTCCGCGCGCTTGCCAAACGGCAGATGCGACCAGCCAACGATACATGCGGTCATGGCTTGAAACTCCTCGATAGTGTTGCTGCGGGGAAATTGGGGTGGGGGTGCAGCCGTTTCTGCGGCGCAACATAACCGATAAAGTCACGCCTGTCCCTGCTGCCCCGACGTAAAAAGAAACGTGGGTCGTGGGATTATAACTTTATATCGACCCACTCGCCCTTCGTCATCCTGAGGCGCCGAGCGGAGCGAGCCTCGAAGGACGCACATTGCCAGCGACCTGCGTCCTTCGAGGCTCGTTATACTCGCACCTCAGGATGACGATATATCGTGAAGGGTTCAGTAGATCTTAAAGTTCTAGAAGGAGGCGGCGCCAGCTTTCTCGGGGGGGAGGGGGAAGGGAGCGGCGCCGCCTCAGTTCTAGCTTCCGTCCGTCGGCAAGGGGTTGGCCGGGGACGGTTTGGTCGGTTCAACGGAAGATCCGACTGTACAGATCATGTGGGGGCATTGCGGCCGGATTGCGAGAGGAAAAAGGCATTTTTTAGACAGTTTATTTTCTGGCACCGGATTCGCGGTTTTGCCGCGGGAAAATTGGTTTGACCTCCTGCATCTAGCGCCATCGAATTCCATCGTCTAGTCTCGGGCCATCAAGCCACAAAAGAGAGCGACAGATGCCCTTTAAGCCAGCCACTTCCGTGCTATCTCGATTTACCGTCCTTGATCTGACCCGAGTTCGCTCAGGCCCGACCTGCGTGCGCCAATTGGCCGATTGGGGCGCGAATGTGATCAAGATCGAACTGCCCGAGGCGCTAGAAGGCGGCAATCAACTCGGCGGCGCCCGTGAAGGCCCGGACTTTCAGAACCTGCATCGAAACAAGCGGGCGATGACGTTGAACCTCAAGGACCCGGAAGGCCTGGCGATCTTTAAGAAATTGGCAAAGACCGCCGATGTTGTGGTTGAAAACTTTCGCCCGGACGTGAAAGAACGCCTCGGCATCGATTACGAAACCTTGGCCAAGGACAACCCCGGGATCATCGTCGGCAGCATTTCCGGTTTCGGTCAGGATGGTCCCTACGCCAAACGCCCCGGCTTCGATCAGGTTGCCCAAGGCATGGGCGGGTTGATGTCGATCACCGGCGTGCCTGGCGAGGGCCCGATGCGGGTTGGCATTCCAATTGCGGATCTTACCGCCGGTATCTTCCTGTCCCAGGGTATCATGCTGGCATTGCTTGAGCGCGAGCAGTCCGGCAAGGGCCAGTGGGTGCATACGTCGCTGCTACAGGCGCAGATCTTCATGCTCGACTTCCAGGCCGCGCGTTGGACCATGTCCGGCGATGTGCCGGGCCAAGCGGGCAATAATCATCCGACCAGCATCCCGACCGGTGTCTTCCAGACCGCCGACGGCTACATGAACATCGCGGTCGCCGGACAGGCTATCTGGCGGCGGTTCTGCGAGAGCATGGGCAAGGACGAGTGGATCACCAACCCGGACTACGCCGCTGGCGAGGATCGTTCAAAAAACCGCGACGTCTTGAACGGCCTGATCCAGGACGAGATCGCGACCGACACCACCGCCGGCTGGGTCGACAAGTTCAACAAGGCCGGCGTGCCCTGCGGTCCGATCTACAACATCGACCAAACCTTCGCCGATCCGCAAGTCAAGCACCTGGGCATGCAACAGACGGTGCATTCCGAATCTCTGGGAGACATTGATCTTGTGGCCCAGCCAGTGCGCCTGGAGCGCACGCCCAGCAGCTTCGCTGTCGCCCCGCCGACTTATGGCGAGCACACCGACGAGATCCTAGGCGACCTCGGCCTAAGCGCCGAGGAAATCGCCGACCTTCGCTCCCGCACTATTATCTGATAATCGAGGCACAGAACATGGCTACGCAAGACGCAGTGACCACCGAAGAAGATCGTATTCTCGTCGACGTTCGCGATGGCGTTGGACGACTTACGTTCAACAACCCGGCGCGCCACAACGCGATGTCGTTGGATATGTGGCGCGACGCGGCCGAGGTCCTGGCCAGTTGGGCCACAGATGATGCGGTTCGGGCAATCGTGCTGACCGGCGGCGGAATTCGCGCTTTCGTCGCTGGTGCGGATATTTCGAAATTCGAGAACGAACGGTCGTCGGCAACCCATGTCGAGGCCTATGACGTCGCGGTCTCAGCCTTCCACAAAACCATGACCGCCATCCGCAAACCGACCATCGCGCGGATCGACGGGTATTGCATTGGCGGCGGTCTCGCCATTGCCATCGATTGCGACATCCGGATCTGTTCCGCCAAGTCGACCTTCGCCGTGCCCGCTGCCAAGCTTTCCATCGGCTATCGCATCGGCGGCATCCAACAGCTGGTTCATCTGGTCGGACCGTCCTTCGCGGCCGAAATCTTCTATACTGCGCGCCAGTTTACAGCCGAAGAAGCCAAGGTCATGGGTCTGGTCAACCGGGTGTTGCCGGACGGCGAGCTTGACGATCACATGGATGACCTGCTGGGCCGCATCACACAGAATGCGCCGCTGGCGATCTCAACCGTCAAGCAATCGCTGATCGAGCTTGCCAAGCCCGACGTAGAGCAGGATTGGGACCTTTGTGACAGCCTGGTCGAGACCTGTTTCAAGAGCGAGGACTACATCGAAGGCCGGCGCGCCTTCATGGAAAAACGCCGGCCCGAGTTCAAAGGCAAATAGGGTCGCTCATCCCGCAGTGCCGGTTTTTAGTTGAAATCCTGGCTGAGGATTTTCTCTGGTGTCACGACGATCAGTGCCGAGGGTCCCCAGGCGCGAGCCTTCTCTCTGAACGCGCGGGCGCCCTCGTCGGTGTCGTAGTAGCGGCGGGTGATGCGCCAGACTAGGTCCTCGCTCCACGGACTTTCCGCCTCTACCACCTCGGCATTGCCGTAGATCATGATCGTCCGTATGTCGAGATGGCCGCCGTCGATACAAAGGCTGATACGCGGATCACGCCGTAGATTGAGGTACTTGGCGCTGGCGACACGAACCCCAAAGTAGACTTTTCCATCTTCGTACAGATACCAGACCGGGCTGATCTGTGGCGCCCCGTCCCGCCGGTTGGTGGCGACAATGGCGTGGTGCGGTGCGTCGAGGAAGGCGGCAATCTGCGCCTCTGTCATAACGGGGGTATCGCCAGCCATATCGATCGACATTCCCAGATGGTTTCCAAGCTCTGAGAAATCGTACCACCGCCGTGATCGACCGTGAAATATTCTGTACAGCCCCCTGGCCAGTTGTACCTCACTTGGTGCCTAATACCGTGAATCTGGCACGCTTGGGCATCGGATTGATGGTCCCAGCACGCAAACAAGGAAGGGATCGGCCATGACAACGACCAATGGCGTAAACGGCGCGCTCGCCGGTGTGAAGGTGCTCGACTTGACTCAATTCGAGGCGGGACCGTCCTGCACCGAGGCGCTCGGCTTTCTCGGCGCCGAGGTGGTGAAGGTGGAAAATCCCAAGGGTGGCGATCAGGGGCGGTATGCCTCGGCCGACACGCAAGGTATCGATTCCTGGTACTTCCTGATGTTCAACGCCAACAAGAAGAGCATCACCGTCAATCTGAAATCACCAGAAGGACTGGCGCTGGTCAAACGTCTGGCGCGCGAAGCGGATGTGTTCATCGAGAATTTTGGGCCCGGCGTAATCGACCGGCTCGGCCTTTCCTACGACGTGCTGAAAGAGGTGAACCCGAGACTGATCTATGCCCAGGTCAAGGGCTTCGCCGAGGGCAGCCCATATGAGGATTTCCTGAGCTTCGACATGATCGGCCAGTCAACCGGCGGCCTGATGTCGATCACCGGGCCGGCGGACGGCGAGCCGTGCAAGCCCGGAACCACGCTCGGCGATACCGGCACCGGCATGCTGATGGCGATCAGCATCCTCGGCGCGTTGTATCAGCGCCAATCGAACGGCGGCACAGGTCAGCGCCTGCAAGTGGCGATGCAGGACGCCATGCTGCAATACAGTCGCATCGCCTATGCCGTGACCCGCACCACCGGCAAGGCGGCCCCCCGGGCCGGTGCCAAGGTGATCACCGGCGGCACCTCTCCGGTTGGCATCTTCCCCTGCAAGCCGGGCGGGCCGAACGATTACGTCTATATCTACACCACCCGGGCGGCGAACCATCATTGGGAGCGGCTGTGCAAGCTGCTGGGGCGCGAAGACATGATCACCGACGAGCGCTTCGCCACGCCGATAAAGCGGCTTGAGCATGAGACCGAGATCGAGGCCATCCTGACCGAATGGACCCTGCAGCGCACCAAGGAGGAGGCGATGGAGGTTATCGGCAAGGCCGGCGTGCCGGCAGGGGCGGTGTTCGACACCATGGAGTTGATGAACGACGCCAACCTGGAGGAGCGCGGCATCTTTCCACGCATCGAACATCCGGACCGGGGTGAGTTCAAGGTTCCGGCCTGGCCGGTCAAAATGTCGGGCTCAACCGTCCCGGTTCGCGCCGCACCCAGGCTCGGCGAGCACACCGACGTGGTGCTTGGTGACTGGCTTTCGATGGACGCGGAGGAAGTGGCAGCGGTGAAATCCTCCGGCGCGCTCTCGGCAGGGTGAAGGACGCTGGAGTACAAGCCTCATAGATTCGTGTCCCTCGAATTCCGATTGCTCGATAGGAGAGAACCCGATGTTTATCGTACTGCTTAAGTTTTCCACCAACAAAGACCAGGTCAGCCAATTCATGGACGGCCACAAGGCATGGCTCCAACGCGGTTTCGATGACGGCGTGTTCCTGTTGGCCGGAACCCTGCAGCCGGGTCTGGGCGGTGCGCTCCTGGCGCATGATACTTCACTGTCCGATCTTCAGGGCCGGGTGAACGACGATCCGTTTGTCGCAGAGAATGTTGTGACTGCGGAGATCTCTGAGATGGCACCAGCAAGAGCCGATGACCGGTTGAAATTTCTGCTCGGGTGAAGCGGACGCTTCCAAATTCTATGGATTAACCAGCAGCCGACAATTGCGGTACATTGCATCTGAATTATTTGAGCGAGACGATGGCCTCCACCTACACCGTCGATAGCGATTGGGATGCGACGTCGCGGCAAATCGTCGACCAGTTGCACAATCAGGA
>JABIRP010000244.1 GCA_018699735.1 Rhodospirillaceae bacterium
CCCCTGTCGAGGGTTTTGGGAAAAACACTTTGGCGAGCGTTCTGGTTCAGCATGTGGAAAGCAAACATCACGACTTCCCAACAATCCTCTTCCAGCGCTTTCTCCAACATGAGATGGCGGTGATCGTTGGGCCCCGTCTCTGTCACGCCCAGATGACGCAGCTTGCCCTTCTCCTTCTCGCGCAACAGCGCTGGCACCATCTCATTTCGGACATGCTCATAGGCCGACGGCGGGACCCCGTGCAGATGAAACACATCCACATGGTCGAGTTGCAATCGGCGCAGAGACGCCTCGAGACTCTCTACGACCTGATCTCCGCTAATCAGGTCTCCGTCGCGCCGGATACCGCTCTTGGTCGAGATCACCACCTCATCGCGGGCAAGCGGGCCGATGGCCTCACCGACGATTTCCTCGGTCCCGTAGCCCTCGGCGGTATCGAAAAAATTTACCCCGAGTTCAAAGGCCCGTCGGATCAAGGCGATTGAGTCCTCTTTCGGCCGCCCCTGAGATTTCCCAAGCCGGCTGCTGCCGCCACATCCAAGGCCAGCCACACTGACCTTAAGGCCGGTTTTTCCAAGGCTCGTGTAGTCCATTCAAGCGCTCCAAGAGAGTTATTCAAAAATTATCGGGTTACCAGACGCATAACCGCCGCAGCATCGGGGGTGCTTTCAAGCGCCCAAACCGCATCGATAATTGGACCAACTTCCCGGTCAAATCCACAGTGCCCGGCGAGGGTCACTAGCTTATCTTCCAAACCTGCGTCGGTCATCGGGTTTCCCGGCCCTCCCTTCGCGGCGGTAACATCAATCGCATGGGTCTTGCCCTGATGTGTTCGGACAACCACACGTGCAGCCTCGATATCGTAGCGATCATCATCGACGAACCGGATGTCCGGGCGGATCGCATCCCGAGAGGTTTCCGCCACGGCCTCGTCATTGAATTCCTCCAGGCTTGCCTGGCCTCGCCGCAAGACGATCGCTATCGCATGCTGAGCGCTGACTTGAGAGGACCTGCCGGTCGTCACGTCGGGCCGGTCGGTCCTCTGGCGCAGAAGCGGGTGGCCTGTCAGTTCAACATCCAACACATCCTCAACCTTAATCACGCCGCGTTGATGCAGCTCGAGGCAGGCATCGACAATCGGGTTTAGTACCACCCCGACGGGGTACGGCTTGTAGGTGTTCTTGGCGATTTCCCAGGCGTCGCCAAGCCCCTCTGATAAGGCGATCAGGTTTTGCGTATCAGAGAAAACCGGAACAAATCCGTGTCTCCCTTCCAAGGGAGCGGCCGGGCCGGCGAACCCTTCCGCCGCCAAGAGAGATGAGGTGATACCGTTTTTGGTGGCGTTGCCCATGCTGAGGCTTTTCGCATCGGTCCCGAGGGTCTCGACAAGCCCCGAAGCCTGGGCCGAGGCATTGCCAAGCGCCCAGACGAACGCCTCCGCCGACAGACCAAGCAATGCACCAATACCGACTGCGGATCCGAACACACCGCAGGTCGACGTGATATGCCAGCCCCGGCTGTAATGCGATGGAGAGACGGCATTACCAATCCGGCACTCGATCTCGCCGCCAAGTATGAAGGCCCGCAGCAGCGATTGGCCGCTGCAACCCTCAGCTTCGGCGAAGGCAAACAACGCTGGAGCGATTGGAGCAGTTGGGTGAATAATCGTGTTCGGATGGGTGTCATCGTAGTCGAAAATATTCGCGATCATCGCATTGGAGGAGGCTGCCAGGAGCATATCGCCACGCTCGCGCCGACCGATTATTCCGCAATCCTGGGCTCCGGAATATTTTTGCATCACCGCAAGGTTCTTATCGAGAGCAGGCTCATTGCTCCCGCCCAGGGCCGTTGCGAAATAGTTCAGAAGCGATCGCTTCGCCTCGTGGCGCACACTCTCGGGAATATCTTCCCACCGCGTTTCAGCCGCAAAGGAGGCCAGGCAACGGGATAGTGCGCCGGGCTGGTCAGCCGGCCTGGATGCGCTCGGATTGACCATTATGTGGGTTTTCTTTGATTGGCGGCAGCGCCCACGACCTCGACATCGGCCCATTGCTCGACGGTTCGAATGACCTCGGTCATATCCGCATCAGGGCCGAATTGGTCGCGTGTGATATTGAGCAATTGGCGAACCGCCGTGCCCACGATCATCGGAACACCCAACCGGTCGCTTTCCTCAAGGCATAGCCTCGCGTCCTTCGACGACAAGCCGATCGTCATGCCGAAATCAAAGCTGCGCGAAAGCATGAAGTTGGGAATTTTGTCCGTCGTGGCGGTGTTGCGTCCACTTCCCGCGTTGATGACCTCGATCATGAGATCCGGATCAAGGCCGGCTTTGGCCCCAAGAACCATGGCCTCAGAACTGATGGTCAACGCGGCGGTCGAAATCAGGTTGTTGATGACCTTGAGAGTTTGGCCCTGCCCTGTCTTATCGCCAACGATGAAGAGCTTGCCGATCTCTGCCAGAGCCGGCGCCAAACCATCGATGGTTTTCCGATCTCCCGATGCCATTAAGGCAAGCGTTCCAGCGACCGCACCGGCAATGCCGCCGCTCACCGGGCAGTCAATCAGCGTCACATCGGAGCCCGCCAACGCCTCGGCGATTTCCAGCGTCACCCTGGGGCCGGTCGTAGAAAGATCGACAACGACGCTGGCCTGATCGCTTTTTGCCTTCGCGCCCTCGACCAGTCCTTCCGCCCCCAAAATCACCGCTTTGACGACATCCGGTGTCGGCAAGGCCAGGAACACGACATCGACTTTGCTCGCGACATCGGCGGCTGACTTTGCCGAAACCGCGCCCTTATTGACCATTGCCGCTGTTGTCGCCGCGACCCGATCGTACACCACCAGGGAATGGCCCGCTTGCAGCAACCGACCGGCCATTTGGCTGCCCATATTGCCAAGGCCGACGAAGCCAAACGACATTTTGCTCATTTTCTCATTCCTATGCGGATTACTGTTTGGTCCGCCAGAAGGGCTCTGACCACGAGTGGAAGGACCTGCACTATACCCCAACCACTCAGTCGCACGTCATTCTTGCTTGCCTCGTGCCGTTGCGCCGACCTAATTTAATATCCGAGTTTAGATTCTGGCGGTAAGTTACCTAGAACAAACTACTAAATTCAGGGATAGACGTGTTCGGCAGTAAGATCTTCGAGATCCTCACACTTCGGGATGGGTCCTGGACAATTGAAGCGACGGCGACCTCGCAAGAGGTCGCGCGGGAAGATGCTGTCAAATTACTGAATCGCCCGAACGTATTTGGCGTTCGCGTTATCAAAGAGTCTCAGAAATCGATCTCCCAACTCGGTCCCGATGACTTCCTGTTTGAAAAACTGAAACCCAAGACCCAAGACAAGATCTTCATCCACGACATCGACGATGCACCACTCTGCGACCGAGCAGAAGATTTGTTGGCCAAATCCGGCCGCGTTACGATCAATCGGCTCTTCCGCGCATATCTCGACAAGAACAACCTTACGGCCACCGAGGTCATGCACTCCGCCAAGGAGATGAAACGCCTGATGGACGAAGGGACACTGATCTCTTCCGCGGTTGCCAAAGCGGCGATCTGGCAAGCCAAAAAGCTGGAAGACAGTTCGACAAACGAGCGTCGCGACGAATTGTTCGACTTTATCAACAACCTCAACTCGAAAGCCCGCGCGGCCACGGAAAGCAAGCTTCCCCGCATTCGGGATGCCGGGTTTAACGAGACCTATGATCTGATCAATAGTGCCGCGACCGGCGAGGATGCCGAGTATCTGGCGCGGGTCGCGATCGCGACCGAATTGGTGGACAATCGGAGCTATTTCGGCAAGCTCGGGCAGACCATGGAATGGGCGTCGAGCATCGAAAACGAAGAGGCCTATCTGCCGCTTGATTTTTATGTATCCGACATCCTCAACAACGCGGAAATTATTCAGGACCTGATTGGAAATCAGAGCGATATGGGCAGTGCTCTGGTCACTTTGATTTGTCTTGCCGAGGGCGAACCCTTGGCCGAAGAGATGCCGGAGGACCTGAGCCCCGAGCACCCAGAGTTCGCCGGCTTTGAACTCAACCGGCTGATCGCTGACGGTAAACTCCCCGACAGCCAGTCCGTCTTGTTGGACCGGGTGCGCCGGCAGCTGGAAGGTATAAACCCGCTGTCCAAGGGCGACCGCGAGGAAGAGCGCGAGGTTTTCCACGGCCTGTTGGATAAATTGATCCCGGACATCAACATCATCGGCGGGGCCGCGATGGCGGAAGCCGTCACCGCCCGCCAATCCTCGATCATCAACAAGGGTGGCAATAAGGGAATGAAGGAAGCGACCGCGTCGGTGCTTCCTTCGCTTCGTGGTCCGGACCGTAAAACCGGATATCTGCTGGCACTTTTGGAAAGTGACATCGGGCAGGATCTGCTGCGCACCGACATTGATGGCCTTCTCGACTCAATTTTGGTCGACCCGCAGACCGTGAACCACATGGTCCGCGAGAAGATTCCGCCGAACAAGAAAATGGAGAAGCTGACCGCCATCTCAGGCCGGATCAGCGCTTCAAACCTACCGGACGAACGTAAGCATGTGCTGACATCGCGTTTGGATGATCTCCTCGCCTCCTACATCGTCGACGGCAAGATACTGGAGAAGCTGGACAACCCGGAGCGCCCCCTGCATGTCCGAGCTTTCATGCTGGTCAGCATGGTTCAGCCCGAAACCCTTCCGCGCGGCAAGGCGTCCGAGTTGGCGCGCGAAATTATCGTCAAACACCTGAAGCGACCGAATTTCGAAGACGAACTCGTCGCGCAAATTCCGAACCCGGACGATAAAGGGCGTATCCTGAGGCAGTTCCACGAAAAACTGCATCGGAGCGGCTTTTTTGGATAAGACGTTCTAGTTGGCCAGTGAAAAACTCGATACATCCGCCCCAAGACGTCATGCCCGCGCAGGCGGGCATCCAGACTTAGTGATCGAATTGGCCGTTTTGAGGAAATTTCTGGATTCCCGCCTGCGCGGGAATGACAAATGCACTGTGATTTCGGGTGCGCAAATTAGTGTAGCAGCAACCTGCTAGAGCGCGAATTCGTCCTCGAGATCCGCCCAATCATCCAACTCATCGCCGTCGTCACTTTGGCGTGCTTCTTCGACCATCGTCTCAAGCAGGGTGTTGTATGTCTCCCAGGTATCGCCGCCGCCCGCCGCTTTCGCGGCGGCCCAGGCGGCGGCCAAACCTGTCGCCCGGGCAGCGTGGGTTCTGGCAGCGGCGGCCCTAGCGGCTTCACCGGCGGCGGCGGCCTGAACTTCTTCATCGGCGGCATGGGCCCGGGAAATCTGCCGGGCAGCCGATCTGGCGGCGACCCGGAAATTATCGTCACCGGTCTCAAGAAACTTGCGGACCACATCCGGTATGTCCCAGAGGTCGGCGACATCGAGCGCAACCTTCCGGGCAAAATCGCGCAACAAATCCTCTGCGTCCACGCGCCACACAATCGTGCGGGACCGACAGACGAGCTTGTCGTCCTGACGGCCGACAACATCGCCGCACTCCACACGGCAGATCGTATTTCCGGGAGCGTATTTTAGGGCATCAATTATCCGCTCGGAGGCATGCAGGCCCGAAGCACATATAGAGACCGGGTCGTCAAACACCAACGCCTCCCCATCGGCTGGAATATCGCTTCCATCCTTCAGCAATTCGTCCACGAAATGCCACGCCAACTGAGAGGTTTGCGGATCGCCGTCGTTATCAAGTGTGCTCGTCGCCATCTCGTGCCTTTAGTATTTTTTATCAGCGTCGCACTGGTTCACCCAATCGCATGATGTCGTCACGACAGCACCCGATTAACCCAGATTTTCCAGCAACTGTCATTCGTATTCAATATCGAGGGTTGGTTTTCCGATCGGCCCAACCGCCGCTTCCAATCTCGAATACAATTTGGCCGGCTGAACCGGCTTGCTGAGAAAAAACCGGACACCGTTGGAAATCGCCAGTCGCACCGCATCGTCGCTGACATGGCCGGTCAACATGATGACTGGGATCTTGTTGAGGGTAGGGTTTTTGGTGACAGCCTTAAACAACTTCATACCGTTGACTTTCGGCATGTTCCAATCGGTGATAATCACCGAGATATCCTCTTTGGTCAAAATTTTGAGCGCTTCCAAGCCATCGCCGGCCTCTTTTACCTGGCGAATACCCCAGCCGCGCAGCATTGTGCGCACAATGCTGCGCATACTCGCCTGATCGTCGACGCAAAGGACATTTAAGAACTCGGGTGCTAGCATATTGCGATCATCGTCTTCTTGGGCCGGCCGTCGAATTCACCGGCTCTTCGGTTATCCTTACCCGTTTTAAAAACGGCTTCGTTTCCGACAATTATGGTAGGCAAACCCTGTCTGATATGGAACCATAAAACGTCACGATCTCAGATCTCGCCCACCCGAAGGTTAATGGTTGATATATGACCAAAGTCCTAATTGTTGATGACTCTCGCCTTGTTCGTCTAACCATCAAGACGATCCTTGCGCGTGCCGAAGGCATTGAGGTTGTCGGCGAGGCTGAGAATGGCCGAGAAGGCGTCGATATGGCGCGAGACCTGAACCCGGACGTTGTTACCCTCGATATCGAAATGCCGGTCATGAACGGAATCGAATGTTTGAGGCGCCTGCGCATCCTGTCGCCGGCCAAGGTTGTGGTGCTGTCGTCATTGACCCACCCGGCCTCGCCAAAAGCCGTTGAGGCACGGCTGGTCGGGGCTGATGCGGTTATCGGCAAGCCTTCTGGCTCAGTCAGCAAAGATGTGGATGCAACCGGCGGCGATCTCCTGGTCGACACGATTCGCCGGCTGGTCGACACAGCAGACACCCAAGGCCGCGCGCCCCAAACCCAGGGTGCAGCGTCATGAGTGTGGTGGAAAGTACCGCCGATGGCCAAAAGATCCCAGTTCTGCTGTTCACCTCGGACAACCGAAACTACGGCGTACTTTTGACCAGCGTTCGCGAAGTCGTCGAAATCGAGACGATGGACCCAATCGAGGGTGAAGCCGACGATTACATCGGCGTCATGGTCTTGCGTGACGAGCCAATCCCGTTGGTGGTCGTGCGTCAGACACCAAGCGATACAGATTCTGAATTACCAATGTGCATCGTCTTACAGCGTGGCGATGCGATCGTCGGATTGGCTGTGGAACGGGTGTTGGGGATCCGCAAGTTCAGCCCCGCGCGTGCCATGAAAGGGCTGGTCGCAACCGACCATCCACAACACGCCTACCTCGATGATGAAGGTCAATTGGTTCAGGCCGTAGATGCTGATCGCTGGTTCAATGCGCAAATCGCCTTGCCTCTGCTCTCGGATCAGCGCGCCCTAAGGCTGGTCACCGAGCAAGAGGAGCTTCATGAGGAAACCAAGCCGACCTATATGGCTTTGACAGTTGGTGATCAGTTATTCGCCGTGGATTCCAGTTTGGTGGAACGCGCAATTGATGATGTTGGAGTGGCGCCATTGCCGAAACGGCCTGGCGTCAAGATCGACTCCGTTATCGAGGTCAGCGGCAACGTGCTTCCGGTGCTGCGATTGTCCGACGAAGATTTCCAGAAGCAGACCATCCACATCGTCGTGAACTTCTACGGTGAAAAATGGTCAATCGCGACCGAACGCGTGCTCGGTATCGTGTCTGACGAGAGCCCGGTTGGGCCCGACGATGACGAGATCCAGGCCCGTGTCATTTCCCACAAAGGCGCATTTCATGAGGTTATCGACTTGCACAGTCTGATCGCAGTGCAGGTTCCGGATTTCATCCGCCCCGGCGGCCAGAGGGCCTAGCGAACATGGATGATTTCGAAAACGACGCGGCGGAAACCATCTGGGAGCTTTTCGAGCAGGAAAGCGAGGACTACCTCGCCCAAATCGAAGACTGCTTGTCCGGCAGCGCGCAAGACCTGGAGAATCCCGAAACGATGGGAGCACTCTTCCGGGCCTTCCACTCCCTGAAGGGTGTATCCGCCTCCTTGGGGCTGACCGGGATCGAGACAATCGGCCATCGCGGCGAAGACCTGCTCGATATGTTCAGAAATGGCCAGGCACGGCCGGATGAAGCGGCGCGCGAACTTTTGCTGCAAGCAGCCGACACACTCGTTTCCATGCGAGAAGCCAGTCTCGAATCCAGATCTGATGTTGCTGGCGACGAGGCCCTGGTGGCCGCTTTGATCGCGGCCAAATCCCGGCTCAGTGCCGGTGGTGCCGGACCGGTGGCACCTCCGATCTCCGATCCGGGTGAAGACCAGTTTGACGATGAAATCAATGGGCTCCTAGACGGTCTGGGAGGCGATGAAGCCTCTGGTGCCGCCGCACAACCCGAAGAGCCTGCAGAACCAGCGCCGCCACCTTCAGCGCCAACACCTTCTGCGCCCCCTCCGGTCGCACCAATAGCCCCGGTTGCGGCGATCGGGCCTGCTTTTCAGGTCTCCACGGCACCGGCGGATCCATCGGAAGCCGAGTTTCAGTCGGAACTTGTGGAAACCTTCGATTCCGTCGTCACCGGCGAGCTTGGGCAGTTGGCCGAAGCGCTGGAGAAACCGGCACTGGCCACCCTGGACACCCAAGAGATCGTAAGCTCTGTTCTGGCAATCCGAGAGGCCGCCAACGAAGTCGGGTACCTTGGCATTGCCGACGTGTTAACCGGCATTCTCGAAATCCTGCACGACCCTGAGACCCTCGACAAAACCGAATTGACCCGCGGACTGTGTATCTTCGTGCACCGGCTACGTGTGCTCTCTGAACTTGCGGACTCCGGGCTTTCCATGGCGAATGTCGACGATTCCATGTCGCCGCACATCTCCAAGGAAGCGCGCGATGTCATCGATCGCTTGGCTGTCAACGGCGGCCAGGCCAAGGATTGGGAGCTCGTCGGCA
>JABIRP010000245.1 GCA_018699735.1 Rhodospirillaceae bacterium
GCATTTATCCGCTCGCTCGGCTTCAAACGGCACGAAGGCCAGATCATCTTGGCGCATGCAGGGCTTGACCCCCGAAAGCCGATGGAAGAGCAGGGACCGGCGGAATGTCTGTGGATCCGGGGCGCGTTTCTGGATGCCGAGCCCTGGCCATTCGAATCCATCGTCGTGCACGGTCACACGATCGAGATGCGCCATCCGGAAGAGCCAAAAGTACACCCGCATCGGATCGGTATCGACAGCGGCGCTTTCGGGTCCGGCGTGCTCACGGCGGTGGAGTTTCAGGGCTCACGCATGCGGTTCCTACAGGCGATCGCGGAGTAGCGCGCCCAAGCACCAAAATACGTCATCCTGAGGCGCCCGACCAACGGGAGGGCCTCGAAGGATGCGCAACGGCTAACACCAATTCGTCTCAAATCCGCTTACCGCTCTGCTTGTCGAACAAATGGAGATGGTCGTGCGAGACGGTGAGCGTGATCTCATGGCCAGCCGGGAACTCCTGACTGCCCTGCATGCGCAACGTCACCAGGTTCTGAGTATCCCACGGTAAATAGCCGTATACCAACGTGTCAGCACCGAGGTGCTCGACAAGCTCAACCTTGATTGGCAGGCCGACATCGCCATTTCCGCCGAGGTCCAGATGTTCCGGTCGGATGCCCAAGGACACTTCGCGGCCCGCTTCCAAGGCCCCGGTTCCATTCGGCATCGGAAAGTGCAACTTCCCACCGACGACGACTTCCTCGCCTTCGACCTTGGCGTCCATGAAGTTCATCGCGGGCGAGCCGATAAATCCGGCAACAAACATGGTGGCCGGGCGCTCGTAGACCTCAATCGGCGTGCCGATCTGTTCGGCCACGCCCTCATTCATGACGACCAGCCGATCCGCCATGGTCATGGCCTCGACCTGATCATGGGTAACATAGACGCTGGTGGTGCCGAGGTTGCGTTGCAGTTTGCGGATCTCGACCCGCATCTGAACCCGCAACTTGGCATCCAGGTTCGAGAGCGGTTCGTCGAACAGGAAGACCGATGGCTCACGCACAATGGCGCGTCCCATGGCGATGCGCTGGCGTTGGCCACCCGAAAGTTGGCGCGGCCTTCGGTCCAGCAACTGCGCCAGCTCCAGGATCTCAGCCGCCTCGCGCACGCGTTTTTCGATCTCGTCCTTCGGCATGCCTTTGTTACGCAGCCCGTAGGCCATGTTGTCGTAGCAGCTCATATGCGGGTAGAGCGCGTAGTTCTGGAACACCATAGCGATGTCGCGATCAGCCGGCTCCAACTGATTGACCATGCGCTCGCCGATGTGAATTTCGCCATCACTCACGGTCTCCAGCCCCGCGATCATGCGCAACAACGTCGATTTGCCACAGCCCGACGGGCCGACAAGAACGATGAACTCGCCATCGGTGATATCGATGTCGATGCCGTGGATTGCCTTGAACCCGTTCGGATAGACCTTTTGGACGTCGTTTAGCCTGACTTCGGCCATCTTATTCCCCTTACTTCTCGACCTCGACCAGGCCTTTGACGAACAATTTCTGCATTCCGACCACGACGATCACCGGTGGCAACATGGCAAGGATGGTTGTCGCCATCACCAGGTTCCAAACCGGCAGCTGCTCTGAGACATTCACCATGCGCTGGATGCCCATGACGATCGTGTAGTAGCTCTCGTCGGTGGTCACCAACAACGGCCAGAGATATTGGTTCCAGCCATAGATGAAGAGAATGACGAACAGCGCCGCCATATTGGTACGCGATAGTGGCAGCAGGATATCAATGAAAAACTTGAACGGCCCGGCGCCATCGATCCGAGCCGCCTCGCAGAGTTCTTCTGGGACCGTCAGGAAGAACTGACGGAACAGGAAGGTTGCGGTGGCCGACGCGATCAGCGGGACCGACAGGCCGGCGTAGGTGTTCAGCATCTCCAGGTTCGCCACCACCGCGAAGGTCGGCAGGATGCGCACCTCAACCGGCAACATCAGCGTGATGAAGATGATCCAAAAGCAAAACATCCGGAACGGAAACTCGAAATAGACGATGGCGTAGGCGGCGATGATCGAGATGGCGATCTTCCCGAAGGTGATCGAGAGCGCCATGATCAGGCTGTTCAGCAGCATAACGCCAACCGGCACGCCACCAGCGTCCTCGACACCGGCGCCGAGCACGAGCGCGTAGTTTTCCAAAAACTTGTCACCCGGCCACATCGGGATCGGCGCTTGCATCAAAACCTCGCCCGGATGCGTCGAGGCAACGAAAGTGATCCAGATCGGCAGCACGATCACGGCAACGCCGACGAGAAGCACGAGGTGGCTGAGCACGGCGAGCCAGGGGCGGTTTTCGATCATCAATCAGTACTCCACCTGACGCTCTACATAGCGGAATTGAACAACCGTGAGACCTATTACGATAGCCATCAGAATGACCGACTGCGCCGCCGACCCACCAAGATCGAGCCCAACGAAACCATCATTAAAGACCTTATAGACCAGAATCGAGGTGGCGCCGTACGGTCCACCGTCAGTGGTCGCGTGCACAACGCCGAAGGTTCCGAAAAACGCATAGACAATATTGACCACAAGCAGAAAGAACGTGGTCGGCGAGAGCAATGGGAAAATGATCGTCCAGAACCGTTTCATCGGCGAGGCGCCATCGATCGCGGCTGCTTCGATCAGAGAGCGCGGAATCGCTTGCAGACCGGCCAGGAAAAACAGGAAATTATAGGAAATCTGCTGCCAAGCAGAAGCAATGATGATCAAAAGCAGCGCGTCGCCGCCATCCAGATAGTGGTTCCAGTCATAGCCCATTTGTCGCAGCAGCCAGGCATTGATGCCGACCGTCGGATTGAACATGAAGAACCAAAGTACGCCGGAAACCGCCGGTGCAATGGCATAGGGCCAGATCAACAGTGTTTTATAGGCCATCGAGCCCTTGATGACCCGGTCGGCCATGACCGCCAGCAACAACGAGAACCCCATGGACAGAAAGGCAACGGCGACGCTGAAGACGATGGTCACCTTGAATGAGCCCAGATAATGGGGGTCCTCGAACAGGGCGATGAAGTTCTCCAGGGCGACGAACTTTGAGGACAGCCCAAAGGCATCCTCCAGCAGGACCGACTGATACAGAGCCTGACTGGCTGGCCAGATGAAAAACACGATGGTGATCGCGAGCTGCGGAAAAAGCAGCGCGTAGGGCAGCCAGCGATGGCGAAAGATGACTTTCTTGTGCACGTACGAGTCCCCGCTTTAGTCGCATCAGGTGTTTGGGAGATGCGAAATGGACCGACGAGCAGATGCCCGCCGGTCCTTGTTCGCTCGAACGGCTACTTGTTCGCTCTTTCGAACTTGCGCAGCAGCACGTTGCCACGCTTGGCCGCATCGGCAAGAGCCTGCTTGGCCGTCTTCTTACCGGCCCAAAGCGCTTCCATCTCTTCATTGATGATATCGCGCACCTGCACAAAGCTGCCGAAACGAAGACCCTTCGAGTTCGGCGTCGGTGTGTTCAGGCTGAGCTGCTTGATCGCGGTATCGGTGCCCGGGTTCTTGTTATAGAAGCCCTGTTTGCGGGACAGATCCGAAGCCGCCATGGTGATCGGCACATAGCCGGTTTCCTGATGCCACATCGCCTGCACCTCTGAACCGGACATGTACTTGAAGAATTGCGCCACACCCTTGTAGGAGCTCTTCTGCTTGCCGCGCAGGACCCAAAGAGTGGCACCGCCAATGATCGAGTTCTGTGCACTGGAAGCGGCCGATTTGTCCACCGGCAACATCGACTGCGAGTAATCGAACTTCGCCTGTTTCTTGATCGAGCCGTAGTAGGCCGACGAGTTCATCCACATGCCACATTCGCCATTGGTGTACATCGGCAGGCTTTCGCCACGACGCCCGCCATAGCGGAAGTGATTATCCTTTTGCGAATCCGCGATCCGCTGGAGGATACCGGCAACCTTGTCATTGTTGAACTTGAACTCGGTGTCGAGCCCGGTAAAGCCGTTCTCTTTCGACCCAATGGAAAGATTATGCCAGGACGAGAAGTTTTCGATCATCACCCACGACTGCCAGCCGAAGGAGAAACCGCACTTCATGCCCGAGGCCACCAGCTTTTTGGAGGCAGAGAACATCTCGTCCCAGGTCTTGGGTGCACTAGCGATGCCGGCTTTCTTGAAGGCATCCTTGTTGTACCAGAGCACCGGGGTCGAGCTGTTGAACGGCAGAGACAGCAGCTTGTTGTCCGGCGTGGTGTAGTAGCTGATCACCGCCGGCAGGTAGATCGACTGGTCGAACGCTTCACCGGAGTCGACCATAAGTTCGTGAACCGGGTAAACAGCACCCTTGGCAGCCATCATAGTGGCGGTCCCGACCTCGAAGACTTGCACAATGTGCGGCTGCTTCTTGGCCCGGAAAGCGGCGATGGCCGCCGTCATGGTCTCGGTGTAGTTGCCCTTGTAGACAGGTACAACTTTGTAGTTGGATTGGCTCTTGTTGAAGCCATCGGCGATTTGATTGACCAATTCACCGTTGCGACCACCCATGGCGTGCCACCACTGCACTTCTTCAGCGGCAAACGCACCGGCTGCTTGCGTCAGGGCAAAGGCCCCAACCGCAAGCGCGGTCAGTTTCGTATTGAACGACATAGAACTTCCCTCCGTCAGGCGCAGGTTTCACCGTCGGTTTTATTTGCAATCCGAGCCTTGCCCGTCTGTGACAGACGGGCGAAACTAATTGACGGTGGCCTGCATCTCTTTCGGTTTGGAGCGCAAGGCCCGGATATGCGTTCCTCCCCAGGGACGCTAGGACATGTTCCTACATAAATATCCGGGGTGAAGTTAATGACAGATTCGAACTTTGGTAAACATGAAATTAACACCGACCGTTGGACGATGGTCCTCGAACGCGATATCGCCGGCGATGGGAAATTCGTCTATGCCGTCGTAACCACTGGGATTTACTGCCGTCCGAGTTGTTCGAGCCGGCGCCCCAGCCCTGCCAACGTGCGCTATTTTGACCTACCCGAGGCGGCCGAGAAAGCCGGGTATCGCGCCTGCCGGAAATGCGGTGGCCAGCCCGAAAGTCAAAGTCCCGAGGCACAAATGGTTGAGCGCGTGTGTCGTTTCCTGGACGCTGCCGACGAAAAAGCACCAAGCCTGGCTGAGCTCTCCGCCGAAGCCGGGATCAGTCCGCACCACCTGCAACGCCGCTTCAAAGCGCGGGTCGGCGTCTCGCCGCGACAATATTGGGACGCTCGGCGCGTCGACCGCCTCAAGCATGGCTTGAAATCCGGAGAAACGGTGACCCCAGCGCTCTACGATGCGGGTTATGGATCCTCCAGCCGGCTATACGAGAAATCCGATGCGTTTCTCGGCATGACGCCCGCAAGCTATGGCAAGGGCGGCGCTGGTGCCGTCATCGCCCATGCGACAGCCGAAACGCCCCTCGGGCTGGTTCTTGTTGGCGCTACCGCCAAGGGCGTGTGCTTCGTTGCCATCGGCGCCGACGAGCCGGCGTTGGTCGCCGAACTCGCCGGCGATTTCCCGAAAGCGGAGTTGGCTGCGGATGAGACCGGGCTTGGCGGCATGCTCGACCATGTCGTCGCTCATCTGGAGGGTCGGGAGCCAGATCTGTCCTTACCACTCGACATCCGAGCCACGGCATTTCAGCGCCAGGTCTGGCAGGCTCTGACCGAGATCCCCTATGGCGAGACCCGCAGCTATGCCGAGCTCGCGGCTTCCGTCGGCAAACCTCAAGCGCCGAGGGCGGTTGGCCGGGCCTGTGCCTCCAACCCGGTTTCATTATTGGTGCCATGCCACCGTGCGGTCGGCTCCGACGGTTCTCTCACCGGCTACCGTTGGGGTACTGAGCGCAAGCGAGACCTGCTCGCCCAAGAAAGTCGTTTCGCGGCCGGTGAGGACTAGAGCCCCTGTTCATAGAGCATGCCGGCAAGCGCCCGACAGCCGACCGCCCGCCCCAATCTAAATACAACACATCCCGTTCAGACAAAGACGACGAAGAGGAGCAGTTGATGCCTTCAGCTCGCCAGATCCTCCGATAGCAACTGACCAATCAATTGCAAACTGCGGTCCTTGTCTCGGGTCTCCGGGGTTTCCTGCGCCAATCTTGTGGCCTCAATGCGCTCGTAGAGGCGGGCGGTGCCCTCGAACATTGTTGGCGGCAGGCCGGCCTCGCCGATGGCTTTGGAAATCTCCTCCATCTCGCCGATCCAGCGGTAGGCTTTGGGCGGCATCGCCGGCACCATGTTCTCCAGCCAGGCGAGGAGCTCGGCTTGACTGAACCGAAGTTCCTCGAAGAACGCCTCGCCGGTGCCGTTCGCATTGCTGATCGCCATCGCCTGCACAGTCAAGGCCGAGAGGCCCTTGGTCAGACAGGCATAGGAAAGCTTGATCGCAGATGCCGCCCCGACACCACCGGTTAGCGGTTTGATGTTAAGTCCGGCTTCGGTAAGGGCGCCCAGGTCCTCGCCAAGGTCGCCGGACACATAAATCCGAGGGCTGCGTCGGCCAGGGAAAGGCGGGCCGCCAACGATACCGCCATCGACGAACCCCATACCAGCCTCAGCTACGATCCGCTCAGCCTCGCGTGCGGTTCCGGGTGAGATCGCATTTAGGTCTGCAAGCGGCGGCGGTGCATCCATGTCTCGGGCTGTCTCAGCCATGCGGCGTGCGAAATCCACCGCACTGGAGGGTGGCAGAATTGAGAGCACGATATCGGCAGCCTCCAGCATCGCGCGGTCACGACCCAGATCCGGTATCCCGGCCTTCTCTGCGAGACTACGCGAACGCTCGGACCGGCCCTCCAAACAGGTGACGACGGATAGCCCGCCCTCGATCAGACGTTGGCCGACAGCGTGGCCCATTTCGCCCGGTGCAATGACGGCGACGGTCTCAATCTTCATGGCCGGTTTCCTCTCGGTGAAATTCCCTATCTTGTAGAGGGAGTCATTGTTGCAAGTTCGCGGTCTCGCGGATAGGGTCCGGGCCGCGATTACGGAGAAAACCCTTGCGATATATAAGCACCAGAGGCACTGCCGAGCCGCTCAATTTCGAGGATGCGATGCTAACCGGCCTCGCGCGCGACGGCGGGCTCTATGTGCCCGAGACCTGGCCGCACTTCTCGGACCATG
This sequence comes from Rhodospirillaceae bacterium, assembly GCA_018699735.1. GTDB lineage: Bacteria > Pseudomonadota > Alphaproteobacteria > Thalassobaculales > Thalassobaculaceae > JABIRP01. The sequence continues at coordinate 7,141 of JABIRP010000245.1, forward strand.
AGATCCGCGCCATGCGCTCGATGAGTTACCCCGAGCTTGCAACCGTCATTATGCGCCCGTTCATCGGCGATACCTTCACCGAGCACGAATTTCGGGAGATGGTCGAGGAGACCTATGCCGGCTTCGACCACCCGGCGGTGGCTCCCTTGCGCCAGCTTGATGGCGGGCTTTGGTTGATGGAGTTGTTCCACGGACCGACCATCGCCTTCAAAGACTACGCCATGCAGCTTCTGGGCCGCATGTTCGACAAGGTCCTGACGCGGCGTGGCGAGCGGGTGACCATCGTGGGCGCGACCTCCGGTGACACTGGATCGGCGGCGATCGAGGCGTGCCGTGACCGCGCGGCCATAGACTGTTTCATCCTGTTCCCAAACGACCGGGTCTCGGAAGTTCAGCGTCGGCAGATGACGACGGTTCAGGCCGACAACGTGCATTCGATCGCACTCGAAGGCACCTTCGACGATTGCCAGGACATGTTGAAGGCGCTGTTCAATGACATGGAATTTCGCGACCGGCATAACCTTTCGGCCGTGAACTCGATCAATTGGGCCCGGCTGATGCCGCAGATCGTCTACTATTTCTGGGCTGCGACAGCACTCGGCGCGCCGGACCGGCCGGTTGCCTTCGCGGTGCCGAGCGGCAATTTCGGAAATGTCTTCTCAGCCTATGCCGCCAAGAACATGGGCTTGCCGATTGAACGCCTGATGGTCGGCTCCAACCGCAACGACATCCTCACTCGTTTTTTTACCGGTGGAACCATGCAGGTGACTGGTGTAGAGCCGTCGCTCAGCCCATCGATGGACATCCAGGTCTCCTCCAACTTCGAGCGGTTGCTGTTCGATTTGTATGATCGCGACGGCCCGGCGGTGGCGGATGTCTTGACCAAATTCCGCGAGACCGGCTCCTTCACGGTGTCTCAAGGCATGCTGGAGCGTGCCCAGGAGCTGTTCGAGGGCCATGCCACTGACGACACCGAGACAACGCGGGTCATTGCTGAGACCTGGAAACGCACGGCCGAGATCATTGATCCGCACACCGCTGTCGGTGTTGACCATGCGATGGCGGCGCGCGCTGCCGGGCGGATCGCGGCCCCAGTTCCGATCATCTCGCTCGCCTGCGCCCACCCGGCCAAGTTCCCCGACGCGGTCGAGGCCGCCATCGGATCCCGCCCACCGTTACCGAAACACATGGCCGACCTACTGGAACGCCCCGAGCGCATGACCGTGCTCGCCAATGACAAGGCCGCTGTGAGCGGCTTCATCGCCGAGCATGTCGCCGGCGGGAAAGGTGCTGCATGACCAAACATCCCTCGACGGTTCGCGAGACCCAGCTCGACAACGGCGTTCGCGTCGTGACCGACACGATGGAAACCGTGGAGAGTGTGTCGCTCGGGGCCTGGTTTGGGGTCGGCACCCGCCATGAGCGTCCAGAGATAAACGGCGTCGCCCACCTGTTGGAGCACATGGCGTTCAAAGGCACCCAGCGGCGCTCGTCCGTCGATATCGCCGAAGAGATCGAGGCCGTCGGCGGGCACCTGAATGCCTATACCTCGCGGGAAGTAACCGCATATTTCGCCAAGGTCCTAAAAGAGGATGCCGGGCTCGCCATCGACATCCTCTCCGATATTCTGATCAACTCGACATTCGAGGAGGAGGAGCTGACGCGCGAACGGTCGGTGGTCCTGCAGGAGATCGGTCAGGCCGCCGATACGCCAGACGACATCGTCTTCGATCTGTTCCAGGAGACCGCGTTCCCGGACCAACCGGTCGGCCGCCCGGTCTTGGGCACGGCCGAGATCGTTACCGGAATGCCGCGCCAGAGCATCGTCGATTTCGTCTCGGAAAATTACGCCGGCGACGGCATGGTCTTCTCGGCCGCTGGAAACATTGAGCACGAGGCATTGGTGAGCGCCGTTGAGGCTGGATTCTCGCCCCTGCGGGCCGATGGAATGGCGACCAGCGAGCCGGCGGCCTATGTCGGCGGCGAACACCGCGAGGAGCGCGAGCTCGAGCAGGTTCATCTATTACTGGGCTTGCCGGGTGCGGGTTTTCACGACGAGGGTTTCTACGCCCAGCAGATCTTCTCGACCTTATTCGGCGGCGGCATGTCCTCGCGCCTGTTCCAAGAGGTACGCGAGAAGCGCGGCCTGGCCTATTCGATCTACAGCTTCAACGCCTCGTACCGGGACGGCGGCCTGTTCGGCGTTTACGCTGGCACCGGCGAGCAGGATTTGACGGAACTCGTACCAGTGGTTTGCGGTGAGCTCACAAAGGTAGCGGGTGACATTACTGGCCAGGAAATCGATCGCGCCCGGGCACAGCTCAAGTCGGGCCTGCTGATGAGCCGTGAGGCCACATCGGCGCGCTGCGAGCAGGCGGCACAGCAGACCCTGGTCTACGGGCGCCGAATTCCGGTTCCGGAATTGGTGGAGCGCATCGAGGCGGTTGATCGCGATGCCATCCGCAGTGTCGTCGAGGGGCTCTGTTCCGCCCGCCCGACAGTCACAGCCATCGGCCCGCTCTCGCAGCTTGAGCCCTACGATACTCTGGCCGCCCGGTTCGGCTAGGCGGGTTCTTGGGGACAGGCTCCGATCCGTTTCCGTATGCCGACAACCTCCATCACCCTCAAGTCCGCTCGACCCTATCCAAGATCACCGGCCAATACTTCTCACCATCGCCCGCATCCACCGCATCCTCGATCATCGCCCGAGCGAGTTTGGCGCCGTAGGCCTCAACCTTGGCATCGGCCGCGAGTGCCAGGGCGTAGGTCACGTCCTTCAGGGCGTAACGGGCGGGGAAGCGTTCTTCGGGAAAGTCGCCCGGCAACATCGAGCCCATGCCATGGCTGCGCAATACGAAGCTATCGGCGGAACTCTTGGAGAGAACCTCGAACAGGCGATCGCCATCCATCCCATTTTCGCGCGCGATGGTCAGCGCCTCAGCCAGAGCGACGCCGTTCTGGAAGACGATCATATTGTTCATGATCTTGGTGATCTGGCCGCAACCGGTAGCACCACAGTGGCTGACCTCCGTGCCCATGCGCTCAAGGTACGGGCGGACCCGGTCGAACAACGCCTCTGACCCGCCGACCATGATCGAGAGCGTGCCGTCGATCGCTGCTTTCTGAGTGCGGGCGACCGGCGCATCAATCAGATCCGTGCCTTTCTTGGCCAACCCCTCAGCGAGCATACGGGTCAGCCCGACCGGCGTGGTCGACATATCAACCACGGTCCAGCCCTTGCGCGCCGCTGGGTGAAGTGCCATCTCGGCCAGGCTATCAACCTCGGGCCCCCCCGGTAGAGAGAGAAACAGAATATCGGCCCGTTCCGCTACCTCCTGCGCGCCGCTGGCAATCTCCACCCCGTCGGCCGCCAATCGTTTGAGCGGCGAGGGTTTGAAGTCGTAAGCGATCACCGTCTCATCGCCTTTGATGGCAAGGTTGCGGCACATCGGCTCGCCCATGGCGCCGGTGCCTATAAAACCCAATGTTCGTGTCATTCGTCTCTCCCGGCTTGTCGACCGTGTGTGGCCCCGTCTAGTGTGATACCCAAGTGAACGGCGCCAGCGCGCCGGCGTCAATCCAGGGCCGAATTAAAATCTAAGACCGAATTAGAATCTAGGGCCGGCTTAAATCCAGGGCCGGCTTAAATCCAGGGCCGACTGTTATCCAGGAAGGAAACGACCATGAGCCGTCCAGAGGACCGTGAGGTTTTCGAAGTCTATGCCATCCGCTATGCCCACCGCGGCGACCGCACAAGGTCGTCCAACTTCGTCTACAAGGATGAGCATGACGCACCGATGCCGCTCGACTATTTTGTCTGGCTAATTCGCAACGACCGCCACACCTTCGTTGCCGACACCGGGTTTGGCCAGCGTGCATCCGCCGAGCGCGGCTCACCGCTGCTGCGCTCTCCGGCAGAGGGGCTGAAGCTGATGGGCGTCGAGGCCGCCGAGGTCGAGAACGTCATCCTGACCCACATGCATTACGACCATGCGGGCGGCCTGGATGCCTTCCCGAATGCCAACTTGCATGTGCAGCAAACCGAAATGCAATTCGCCACCGGCCCCTGCATGTGTTTCGAGGCCATCAAGAAGCCCTTCGATGTCGAGGATGTGGTCACCATGGTGCGCCGGCTCTATGACGGCCGGGTGACGTTCCATGACGGGGATGTGGAGTTGATGCCGGGTCTCAGCCTGCACAAGATCGGCGGCCATTCCGATGGCCTGCAGGCAGTGCGGGTCTGGACCCAGCGCGGCTGGGTGGTGTTGGCGTCGGATGCCAGCCATTTCTACGAGAACATGCTGACCAACAACCCGTTCATCATCGTCTACAACATGGGCGACGTGCTGAACGGCTACCACAAGCTGTTCCTTCTGGGTGAGACCAAGGACCACGTGATCCCCGGTCACGACCCGAAGGTGCGGGAATACTATCCGGCCCCGTCGGAGGACCTGCAGGGCATCGTCATGCGCCTTGATGTGGAGCCAAATACCAGCGTGGCTTAGGGGGCAAGGATGGATCTATCGCCAGGCATGATTTGATGCGGCCGTCATCCCGGACTTGATCCGGGATTTTGGTCCACGCCTCCGCCGCCCGAACATCTCGGAACACCGCCGCGCTCCGTCCGGAGGAACCGAGGTGGATAATTAGATATGGTGTCCCCTGAACTTGCTGAACTTGCCCTGAACTTGGTGTCCCCTGAACTCTGCTAATTCTACGCGCGATGATTTACTGAAACTTCCAGCTCCAGCTTCAGTTATTTCCAGTCTTGTCTGAGAGGTCTCGCGGAAAGACCTGGAAAGGATTTATCAATATCAGTGGTGGCGGCAACGCCATAAACTCTCCAGTCTTGTTTTGGACGAACCAGTGTAATTTTCCATAGTAGCGGTTTTGGGTTATTGTCAAAAAACGCTAAGAGGAAAAATGAATAAATACGATTGGCATAGGCCTCTTCATAAATAATTGTTGAAGATGAGATCGGCCCAGCCCTGAGATAAAAACCGGATAATCGAGACATAAACGAATTGAATTTAGTATTATTTAGTTCTGGAATATTGTTTTGCACAAATTTTTGTAGAATAACTGGAAAATTGATGTTGCTTGATAACTTTTCGGTCTGCCTAGACCACTTTTTCGCATCACCTATCGGTCCCTCAAGCACTTCCGAACTTGCAGCGAGGGGAACTAGACTAAGCTGAATAACGATTGTGAATACGGTCGCGATGCCCAATCTCAGAAAATAGGTTCCGATGGACTTTCGGATGCGGCAGCATCTTGCTGCACCGCGTGACCTGTGAGCAACAAGTTTTGCAGCTTTCATGCAGAATTCCTGCGACCAGCTTGCTTCTATGCTTATTTTGTCTTTACGGGTTTTAACGCATAACATTTCC
>JABIRP010000029.1 GCA_018699735.1 Rhodospirillaceae bacterium
ACTGGAATTTCGCTGTTGCCAGTCGGTCGCTCTGTGATCCGGCCCGATCGCCCGCAGCAAATCCCGGCGCACGTCCCACATGTCATTTGGGTCGATCACCATCAGCTCGATCGCGTTGACGGCACCCTTGACCTTGAAGAACACCTGCGCCGGCTGAAGCGGCATGTAGATGAACGTGTTGTCGTACTCGAACATGCCGACTTCGAAGATGCCGGCGACGGTATAACCCCGCATACGAGGCATGGAGCCGAAGGCGGTCGCCGAGGTCGTCGGTGAGATCAGGGTCAGCTTCTCACCAATCGAGACCCCCAGACGCTGGGCCAGACGCGCACCGATGAGGATGCCCTTCTGGGAGGCATATTCCTCTAGGCTGCCCGCGATCAAATTGTCGGTGATGATCGCCTTGGCAGCAAGATCGGCCGACCGCAATCCGCGCACCAACCCGCCGGAAGCGACGCCATTCGCCATGGCCATCACCTGGCCCTCAACCTGCGGCGTTACGGAGATGATGCCCGGGACGTCGGCGATCTTGCCGACCAGGTCATCGAAGTTTTGCATCGGCCCTTGCACGCCATAAACGGCTGCGTGACCGTTCAGGCCGAGGATGCGGTCCATCAGTTCGGCCCGAAAGCCGTTCATCACTGACATGACGATGATCAACGTAGCAACACCGAGCCCGATGCCGAGCAGCGAGAACCCGGCGATAACGGAGATGAACCCTTCCTGGCGCCGGGCCCGCAGATACCGCATCGCCACCATGCGCTCGAAGGTTCCGAAGATCATGGGGTCGAGCCTTTGATGTCGCTCACCTTAACTCCGCTCCGCCTCACATTAATTCCGCTTCCCGGTTTGGCGTGGCCAAGACCGGGATCTCGATCCGGAGAGTACTCCCCGCGAGATCCCGGCTCTCGCTTTGCTCGGCCGGGAAGCGGCAAAAGAGAGGGTGCTCGGCCGGGAAGCGGCAAGAAAGCGAATGCTCGGCCGGGAAGCGGCGAATTACAAAGCGAGGACTTCATTCCCCAGCCCTCACCTAGCGAGCTTATTCAGTGCGGCCTCGGGCGTCATTTCCTCTGTCTCGCCGGTCTTGCGGTTTTTGACCTCGACGACGCCGTTCTTCAACCCGCGCGGGCCGATGATGATCTGCCAGGGCAGACCGATCAGATCCATGTCCGCCATCTTCGATCCCGGGCGCTCATCGCGGTCGTCGAGCAATGGCTCACGGCCGGCTGTGGTGAGCTTGGCATACAGGTCCTCGGCCGCCGCGTCGCAAGCCTCATCGCCGGTGCGAATGTTGATCACGCCGACACCGAAGGGCGCCACCGGCTCCGGCCAGATGATGCCGCGCTCGTCATGGCTGGCCTCGATGATGCCGCCGACCAGACGCGACACGCCGATGCCGTAGGACCCCATATGGACTACAGCCTCGCCGCCATCCGGCTTTGAGACCTTGGCGCCGAGGGCTTCGGAATACTTGGTGCCAAAATAGAAGATCTGGCCGACCTCGATACCACGGGTGCTAACCAGGTCCTCCGGCGGGCAAAGCGAGGGATCATGCTTCTCGTCGGTCGCCGCATAGATCTTGGTGAACTTGTCGACGATCGGCTGCAGGTCCCCCTGATAGTCGATCTCGCTGGTCAGCACGTCGAGATCGAGCCAGTCCTTGTGGCAATACACCTCGCTCTCGCCGATATCAGCCAGGATGATGAATTCGTGACTCATGTCGCCGCCGATCGGGCCGGTGTCGGCGACCATCGGGATCGCCTTTAGCCCCATGCGGGCGAAGGTCTTCAAATACGCCACGAACATCTGATTATAGGAGCGCCGGGCGCCCTCAAAATCCAGATCGAACGAATATGCATCCTTCATCAGGAATTCGCGCCCGCGCATGATACCGAAGCGGGGGCGGACCTCGTCACGGAACTTCCACTGTATGTGATAGAGGTTCAGCGGCACGTTGCGGTAGCTGCGCACGTGCGTGCGGAAGATATCGGTGACTTGTTCTTCGTTGGTCGGCCCGTAGAGCATGTCGCGGTCGTGACGGTCGGTGATGCGCAGCATCTCCTGGCCGTAATCGTCATACCGCCCGCTGTCGCGCCAGAGATCGGCCGACTGGATGGTCGGCATCAGGATCTCCTGGGCGCCGGCCGCATTCTGCTCCTCGCGCACGATCTGTTCGATCTTCTGCAACACGTTGAAGCCGAGCGGCAGCCAAGAATAAATCCCGGCGCTCGCTTGCTGGATCATACCAGCGCGCAACATCAGCCGATGCGAGACGACCTGCGCCTCCTTCGGGTTGTCCTTCATGGTCGGCAGAAAGTATCTGGAAAGGCGCATGTTTCGGGTCTCTGAATATGGGTTAAGGGCCCGATTTCCGGGCTGCGCGGTAATGTAGTGCCTTAGGCGTAGAAGATGAAATGATTTAGATGCGCAGGGAGTCATCCGAGACCGGATAGACAGTACCCGCTCTCTGACCTCAAATACTTCCCTTTCGTTATTTCAATTTGCCCACACCAGTAGAGCAGTTTGGTCATTTCGCGAATGTCTCAAACTGCAACGCCGCGAGTTCTCCGCCCTCGGTCAATATCGCAAACTGGAGTTCCGAGTTCCGGGGAGTTCCGGGGGGAGTTCCAGGGACACCTGGAGTTCCAGGGACACCTTACTTAATTAAGCTACCTCCCCAACCGTCATCCCGGGCGGAGCGCAGCGGCGATCCGAGATCTTCGGGTCGGGTAAGCTCGGTTGGAGATCCCGGATCAAGCCCGGGATGACAGCCGCCGGAGAGAGCGTTTGGGCATCCCTAGGGCGTCCGCGCCGCTGACCGGAAAAGTTTTGACCTTCAACCCCACCGCTACCAACACCACCAACCGCGTCAATCGGTGCGGCTGGTCACTTCGAGCAGGTGGTAGCCGAATTGGGTTTTCACCGGGCCTTGGACTTCGTTGACATCGGCGCTGAACACGACCGTGTCGAACTCTGGAACCATCTGGCCCGGGCCGAAGGATCCGAGATCGCCGCCGCTAGCGCCTGAAGGACAGGACGAGTGCTGTTGGGCCAGCTCGGCGAAGTCTCCGCCTTCCGAGATTTTGGTTTTGAGCTCTAAGCAAAGCTCTTCGGTGTCGACTAAAATATGTCTCGCGGTTGCGGTTGCCATGGATCCGTTCCTTCAGGAATTGTCTAATTGTGAGTTACCGGGCGTAGATACCCGCTGTCGGTCTCGACATCAACATCTCCGGAGACGGTCGCAATTCCCACTCTTCCCCGAAAGCCTAGGCAGGTCTCCGGATGCCGGTTAGGCTACCCATAAGCTGAAACACTCTTTGGAGGAACGAATGTCGCGCGTCCTTGCCCCCTTACGCATTCTGCTGCTTGGCCTGTTTGTACTGAGCCCGTTCCTGCTCGGGGTGGCACTCCCGAGCCAGGCCAACGCCGAAACCGGCGCCGAGATTGACGCGAATGTGACGGTGGCACTGGATCGCTTTCTTGGCAATCACGGCTCGGCCCAGGCGTTGATGGACAAGGCGGCGGGGGTCCTGGTGTTTCCCAATGTGGTCAAGGCCGGGTTCGGGTTCGGTGCCGAGTATGGCGAAGGCGCGTTACAGGTCGCTGGAAAGACCGTGGATTACTACAACACCGTCGCCGCGTCCTTCGGGTTTCAGATCGGCCTGCAGATGCGCTCGGTCATTCTGATGTTCATGACCGAGCCGGCCCTGGCAAACTTTCGCGCCAGCTACGGCTGGGAGGCCGGTGTCGATGGCTCCGTCGCCCTGGTCACGATCGGTGCCGGCGCGACGCTGGACACCAGCAACATCCGGAGCCCAATCGTGGGCTTCATCACCGACCAGAAGGGGCTGATGTACAACCTCACCCTCGAAGGCTCCAAAATGACCCGGATTGAACGATAGGCTTTCGCCCGCTTTCACCGTGACAAACATATCGATCGTGTAGATGTCCGGGGGGCGTGGAGATGCTAGGGGGGCGTGCAGATGCCAGGGGGGTCCTCCCTGGTCTTCCTTTCACACCCTTCCCCGGAAGTCGCGCAGCGGCTATCCGGGGTCTCGCCGAGAGGGTGCTACAACGCCTGAACGAGATCCCGGCTCTCACGATGCT
>JABIRP010000246.1 GCA_018699735.1 Rhodospirillaceae bacterium
CGCCGACCTCCTGAAAGCCTGGTCCGAGGCCGAGGAATTTCGCGATGCCCGCATACGCGAACTGATGCGCTCGGCCCGGGTTGATGTGCTGATCGTCGGACGGGCGACCCTCGGTGGGGCCGGGGTGACGCTGTCTTACAAGGAGCTTCTGTTCGCCAAGAAGACGACCCGATGAGCGGGCGGGCGCGAGATATAGTGCGGCAAGCGCCGGCTGCGATCGCGCCCGCGCTGCTGTTGGTCGCCGCCGTGCTTATCGGGTTGCGGTGGTGGCCGGTTGCCGATGAACCGATCCAAGAGCGAATGACGGTAGTTGAACAGGCCAAGCCCGAGCCAAAACCAGAGGCCAAGCCGGAAACACCATCTGCTATGCATTCAGCTCGGGCGGTACGGGTTATCCTGCCACCGCCCCCAGCTGCTTCTGAACCAACTGCTTCGGAGTTATCCGCCCCTGAGAAAACGGTCGAAATGTCTGCCCTTCGTCCAACCCCGCCCGTGAGAACCAAACCGGCGGAGCCGAAGCAGGTGAGAGCCCTACAGCCGGTGGCAACGGCGAAGCCGGCCGCCGTGCAATCTGAAGCGCCAAGCCAGATTGCGATCAAACCGCTCCGGGTCAAACAGATAGAACCTAAGGACCCGGCATCGAAGCCGGCCGCCTCGCCAAATCGGGTGGAGTTCACCAAAACCGTCGACGCCGGCCGTACCACGGAGCGGGAAGGGAGGCCGCTCTTGCGCTTGCTGGAGCATGGATCCGGCCCCGACATCGAGATCGCGTGGCCCAAGGACCCGCGAGAGAGTGCCCGGCTCTATCGGGTGTTGACCCGATGCCATGGCGTTCGCATTGCGCTGGCGTTGGGCAATCGATTGATCACCAACGGCGGGCGTCCAGTCGACAGCGACCGGGTCAGCGGTTTCATGCGTCGCCCGACGGGCCGGATGTTGGCTGACGAGCGGCGAGACCTGAGTGCAATTGCGGCGCGAGGCGGCCTCGATCAGGCGGTGCCGGTCCGTCTTTTTCCGCGTCGGTTCGATGCTCGTCTGCTCGGTGGGTTGCGCCGGTTGCTCGGCAAGGACTACCGCCGTGGCGGCACCATCCATGCGCGCTATGAACTCGAAGGCGGAAGTGTCGTTATCTCCAAAGTCACCGCCGATGGCCGAGCATTGGATGGGCGTATCGTCGTGCCATCGCCGCGTCGTTGCGAGGAGGCTTGAACCATGCTGCGCTCTCTTTCAGCCGTCACTCTAATCGTACTGCTCGCGGCCTGCCAGCCGGCCCATACCGGCGGTATGCCGGCTGGTGGGGTCGACCCCGTGGCGGTATCCGGTCCGCTGGATACATCGGATCAACCGGCCCATGAGCTCGATCCGGCGAGCCTGGTGCCGCCGGTCGAGACGTATCTAAGCGACCGGTTGTTTGCCGATGCGCCGAGCTGTCTTGTCGTCTTGTCGCCGCGTGGCCGGAACGAAGTGGCCTCGGCCGTGATCGAGCGTGCGCTTGCCCGACATCTGGCCCTAAAGGTTGAGCGTGTGATTAGCGCTGGCGAGCGTGATGCGTGGGCTCGTAGCCACGGACTCGATATGGCGCACCCGGGAGACCTACAAGAGCTCGGCCGCGCGCTCCGGTGTCCACATGGAGTTGAAGCGCGCCCGTATGGCCCGCCCTCGATCTATGGTGTGTTTTGGACCGAGCGGCGGGTCGGGCTCGATCTCTCGCTGATCCGCCTGGATGGCTCGAAGAAGCCAGATCCACTCTGGCGCGCCCGTCATATCGCTGAGCGGAGTGCTGGTGGCATCCCGACATCGGTTTTCGGTGCTATCTCCGCCGCCGCCCGCGCTGGACGCTTGGCGAGTGACCGGGAAGCCGGGCCATCGATCCTGGCTGATGCGCTCCGTCGGATGATGGCGACACTACCGGAGTTCCGATTGATCGCGCGTCGGGTCAGACCTTACAAGTCTGGTTGATGCGCGTTCAAACAAGGCCCAAGCGCAGGAAGAGGACCAGCAGCGCTAACCCGGTCAGCGCCTGGCAGATCGAGGCGCCGGCCAGGAAGAATGTCGCAGTGCCGTCGCCTTGTTTTTGCAGGGCATCGCCCCGGACCACCCAGTAATAACTGTCATTTGGCAGGATGGCGACGAAGGCGCCAAGACATATGGCGTAGACGGCGGCGACCGGGGAGATCTGCATATGCTCGATCAATGGCAACACCAAGGGAGCAACCGCAGCGAAGGTTGCCATGGCTGAGCCCTGCAGCGTTTTCATCAACGCAGCGATGATGAACAGTCCGATCAGGGCAGCGGTTTGGCCGGAAGCATCGGGTAACAAGTGATCGATCGGCACCACCGCGGTTGCGATCGCTCCGACAGCGCTGGCAGCCCCAACGACGATCAGCAATCCGCTGGTCCGGCGAATGGACGACTCCAATCCTTCACGGCGATGCTCCACCGGCGTGTCGAAATAGGACCAGACTGCGGCGACTAGCAAGGCCCCCTTGGGGCGCGTGAAGAAATCCAATACCGGCCAGGCCGCCAAATCCAAGGTCCAGCCGGTTACCAGCAATCCGGCAAGAACCGCAAAGGGTGAGAAGGCGCGCCACTCGCCGGCAGGCGCGGGGGAATCGGAGGCGCCGATAGCGTCCGATGGTGTCAATGTTTCGTTCTTTGTCGCCAATCGCAGCCAAATCTCGCCCGCCAGCCACACTGGTGGTAACAGCATGAGGCCAACCAGCAGCAAGCCTGGATCATCAACACCCAGTGCGGCACCCACGATCAGGGGGCCGGCCGGCACCAGCAACATGAAGCCGGCATAGGCGGCCATCGACATGGACAGGCGGTGGCGCCCGGCGATCGGCGACAAGGCCGCGTAGGCTGTGACATGACAAATCATGCCGGCGGCGGAAAACGGCGATATCACCCGAACCCAACCGCCGATGGATGGAAGTGCGCGCAAGCTCATGTTGGCAGCGATCAGGAACGAGGGCAGCAGGATCAGCGCGAAATCTCCAAGCGCGCGGCCAAAGCCTGTTCGAAAGGTCGTCAGCACCTGGTCTGCGTCCAGCCCGGTGGCAAGGCCAAGACCGACCGCGAGCAGCACGAGTAAAACCGGTAGAGGCAGATCCAATTTTGGCAAAAGCCGTCTGGCTGATCCGGTGCTAGCGACGCTCATAGGAACGACTCCCAATAGTGAGACTGTTACTCAACGCGTTCTTCTTAACCTAGGTGCGAAATCGCATGGCTGGAAATGAATTATTGCTTGCACGCTTATGCAAAAAACTCATACTTAATCATGCTCAATTTGCCACCCCTGAACTCTCTACGGGTTTTCGAGGCTTGCGCCCGCATCGGCAATTTTTCTCGTGCAGCCGACGAGTTGGGCCTGTCTCAGAGCGCCGTAAGTCGGCAAATTCAGTTGCTGGAATCGCGGCTCAATCTGCAGCTTTTTCGCCGCAAAGGCCGCAGTATCCATCTCTCCCAGGAAGGCCAAGATTATCAGCGTGTGGTCAGCCGAGCGCTCGCCATGATCGCGGCGGAGACTGGCCGGCTTTCACGCCGACCAAATACCGACACCCTGGTGATCAGCACCGTTCCGTCCTTTGCTGTGAAGTGGTTGGCGCCGCGCTTGCAGCGTTTCAAGCAGGCCAATGAGACTATCGATCTGCGCATCTCGACATCCTATGAGCACACCGATTTTCAGCGTGATGGTATCGATGTTGCCGTCCGCTACGGTACCGGCGGGTGGCCAGACTTGCATGTCGAACGTCTGACGGAGGAGACGTTGTTTCCGGTTTGCGGCCCGAACTTCATGCAGCAAAACGGTTTTGAGCAACCGGAGGATTTGTTGCGGGCCCCTTTGCTGCATGGGGAAATCAGCGAGGGTTGGCAGGATTGGTTTCGCGTAACCGGGATCGAAACCGGAGCGCTGGAAGGGCCTCGTTTCAAGGATTCCTGCGCCCTAATTCAAGCCGCCATGGATGGTCAGGGCGTGACTCTGGCGCAGGCCAGTCTTGTCGACGGTGACTTGCGCGACGGCCGATTGGTGCGTCCCTTCGTGGCAGCAATCGACTCGCGTTATGCCTATTACCTGGTCTGCCCACCTACGGCCTTGCAGCATGGCAAAGTGGCGGCTTTCCGCAGCTGGTTGGTTTCAGAGATGTGCCAGTAGGCTCGGCAGGGTCCAGCGGTCACTCCGGGATTCCGGCCTGCGACAACGCTTGCAGTACTGGCTCAGACGCTTCGTTTTGAAAAAATCGCACGCTCTCTCGGATCGACCGCATGGTAACCTCTGGCGAAAGAGCCTTCAGTTCGCCAACAGCTGCCCGTGCCTCGACCAATTCACCTTTGAGTTCGAGCGCGGCAATCAAAATATAATGCGATATCAGGAAATTTCTCCGGTCAATGATCGCTGCGGTCGCGGATTCAATCGCTTCATCAAATCTCTGCAGGAACAAGAGTGACATTGCCTTGCTCATATGAAAGCTGTAGCGAAAGGTATCTCTCGGGCTGAGTTGCAAGGCTTTTTCTGCATGCAATATCGCCGATTCAAACGCCATCATGGAGTTATAATTGAAGGAACAAAGCGTATGGGCGAGGGCCGAGTTGGGGTTGTCGGCCAGAGAGCGGTCAAAGGCGCCTTTGGCCCGAAGATTATCACCGGTGAACATCATGATCACGTGCGCGGCATAGGCCAAGGCCATGGCATCCGCGCGATCACTTTTCAAAACCTGTTCCGCCAAGGCAATGGCGCGTGGAACGTTACTTTTTTCCAACTCCCAATTCTGCACCGACCGCTGAACGAAGCACCAAGCCAAAAGTCCGGCTGCGATGGCGTACCCGGGGTCCGCTTCGACGGCTATGGAGAGTAGCCGGATCGCTTCCAGGTTCTCCTCATCCGCCACCAGATGGAAATGCGATTGGGCTCGAAGATAGAGCTCGTAAGCCTGCAGGTCCTCAGTTGGCTTGACCCGCAAGCGATTGACCTCCGCTTGTCGCAGCGTTGGTTCGATCGCGCTAATGACATCCAATGTGATTTTGTCTTGAAGCTCGAATATGTCGCTTAATACGCCGTCGAATTTGTCAGCCCAGATATGACTGCCATCCGCCGCGTCGATGAGCTGGCCGGTGATGCGAACGCGCTCTCCGGCGCGTCGAATGCTGCCTTCCAGAACATAACGAACCCCTAGAGCTTGGCCGACATCGCGGATGTCGAAGGATTGCCCTTTGAAGGAAAACGAGGAATTGCGGGCGATTACCATGAGCCACCGGAATTTCGAGAGCTCAGTGATGATGTCCTCAGTGATGCCGTCAGCGAAGTATTCTTGCTCTTTGTCGCTCGACATATTGTCGAACGGCAAGACGGCGATCGATGGCTTATCGGGTGCAGGCGCAGCTTCGCCCTTTACCTCGTTGCTGGTGGCGTCGCTGTCCGATGGCCAACGCCAAACCGCCACGGCGCGCGGAATGTTTTTGAGTTGATGGGCTTGCCCACCGCCGAACTGACCGGCTGCCTTGCCATCGAGGCTTTGATAGGCGCTGTCGGAGATCAGGACCTGGCCTGGTTCCGCCAAGCCCTCAAGTCGTGCGGCAATATTGACGCCTTCGCCGAAGACGTCCTGATCGTCGAATACCACATCGCCGATATGAATTCCGACACGCAATTGGATGACCTCGTGCCCTGCAAGCCCATGCTGGATGGCCACACCACAGGCGGCCGCATCCGATACGCTGGGAAACTCTACGATCCAGCCATCACCCATGCTCTTTACGACAGTGCCCCGATGATCCTGAACCTGGGGTTCGAACAGCGTTGACCGGAACGCCCGCAAAGCGTCGAGGGTTCGCGATTGGTCTTCGCTCATCAAGCGCGAATAACCAACCACATCAGCGGCAAGAATTGCGGTCAGGCGGCGTTCCAAGGGCCTCGTTCTCCGTCAGTATATCGGTCAGGCACTCTTCACTTCGATGAATTCAATCGCGATGGCGTCGCGGTCGCTGAGATAGCAAACCCGGCGACCCGCGTTCGGGCCCTTGTCGATGACGTAGACCTCGCCGGTGAGGGAAAAGCCGTGCTGGCCAGCCGCCGCGACGGCAGCGTCGATGTCGTCAACGTCGTAGGCGACATGGGCAAACCCGGTGTGCCAGGGTTGAGAATCAACCGTCTGGCGCTCCGATGGGTTCTTGTATTCGATCAGCTCGATCCGGTGTCCCGGGCCCTGAACAAAGGCGATTTCAGCCTCGCCGCCGGTCACGCCGGTGATCCGCTGCATCGCGTTCGGGTCGCGCGGGGCGCGGGACAACAGCGCAAATCCCAAGGCCTCGGTAAAGAATGCAACGGTCCGGTCGAGGCTGCTGACCGTGAAGCTGGTGTGATTGGTGGCAAGGACGGTGAAGTCGGACATGGAATGATGATCTTTCATATATAGGGTGCGCGGATCACCAGACTAGCCAGACCGTCGGCAATTTGCTTCCTATTTTCAAACTGGATTTCAAACTGGGCGGTAGTATTTCATCGCGTTGTCGTGAAATAGCTTCAACCGGTCATTGGCGCTCATGTCGGCGGTGATCGTTTTGAAGCTCGTAAAAATCTCGTCGAAGGTGGCGCAGAGTCCGTCGACCGGGAAGTTGGAGGCGAACATACAGCGCTCGACACCGAAGACCTCGATCGTCTCCAGCACCACCCGGGTCTGAAGCTCTGCCGTCCACGCCTGGCCCGGAACCCCGATGCCGGAGATCTTGACCGCCGTGTTGGGTTCCGCCGCCAATTGCTCCATCGCTTGCCGCCAGCCGGTCAAACCCGCCTCGGAGCGATCGGAGGGCAGGCCGGTATGGTTCAGGATGACGGTGGTGCCGGGAAACGCCCGCGCCAGATCCGCTGCCTCACCCAGATGCCACCACGGGGTCTGCAGGTCGTAGTGCAGCCCGTGGCGCGCCAGAAGCTCGTAGCCCTGGCGGAACTTTGGATCCGCCATCGAGCCCGGAGCGCCGGCGACGAATTCGGCCGGCGCGGGTGCGGCCTTGGGTTTTTGGCGCACCGAGCGCACCAGCGGGAAGGCGGCATGCCCGGCCAAGACCTCGGCGATATCCGCGCGATCGAACCAGGCCTGGGCGATGACGGCATGGGGATACCCGGTCTCCGCGTGCAACGCGTGCAGCCAACGGGTCTCACCGACCGGGTCGGCGGGGTCCCATTCCGCCTCCATATAGACGGTCTTGACGACGTTATGTCCGGCGGCGTCGCGCTTGTAGTCCTCGACTAGGTAGTCGCGGCGGATGGCGGTATAATCGCCATAGCGAAACGCAACCCGTTCCTCGCCGCACAACCAAGGGTGCTTGCCCAGGGACAAGTCCCAGAAGTGGTGGTGGGCGTCGATGATCGGCAGGTCGTTCGTCGGGTTTTCCATTGGGCGGGCGAGAGCTCCTGTGGGGGAATTGCGCAGCCAGTTGAACAGGCGCATCCGAGGTTTGCAAGACAGGGCGTGTCGAGGTGAGGCCGGGATGATCGAGGATGAACGGGGCGGGGTCGGGTTGATGCTCCTACGGGCACTGGGCAGGTATGTGCCGCTCCGGGGCAGAGATCGGATTATCAGGGCTTTCAAAGACCCGGACCAGATGCACGATCATTCTTTCGTAGCTGAGTTTTTCGGCATGAAATATCCGGGTAACCTCAATCGCTTCATCGATTGGTCGGTCTATTTCCATGGAGCCTATTCGCGACATGAGCTTGAATTGCTCGGTGACATTGCGCGCCTGTTGACAGTCGCTAGCGGAGAACGACCGATCGCTTACGATATCGGCGCGAATGTTGGCCATCACGCTCTGTTTCTTGCCGGAGTTTGCTCGCGAGTGATCGCGTTCGAGCCTTTGGAGGCAAACGCGCGCCTGATTAGCGAGAAGATCACGTTGAACCGTTTGGACAATTTGGACGTTTTGGTCATGGCACTCGGTGATGTCGAGGCGGAGGTGGAAATCAATTTCCCCGATCCGACGCGCTCCCCGAACAGCGGCACGGCTTCGCTGCATGCTGACTACAATCCGGTCAATAACATTATGAAATCGCGGGTCCGAATGGCGC
>JABIRP010000247.1 GCA_018699735.1 Rhodospirillaceae bacterium
ACTTGTATCGGCCTGTGAGATAAGCGTTCCTATATCCTTGGTCAGATCGCCGATTTGCGTCTTCACTTCATTGAGCCGCTCACTATCGATATCCGTGTCAGCGGCCTCCTCAGTCAAGGCTCTAAGCTCGGTGAGCCGGTCCTGCACGCCCTTGGCGGCGGATTGCGCAACCTTCACCGCACCAAGCGCATTATCAAGCTCACGTGTATCCACCGAAAAGGCTCGAATTCGCGACCGTGCACCACTTGAAACCGCCAAATCGACAGCGCCTTGGCGCTCTACAACAGGTGCGGAGCCAAGCGCTAGAGTCAGATTTGCTACGGCCGCCGAACTTTTACCAAGGTCGGCAGTCCGTATTAACGAAGTCAGATTCGCACCAATCTCAACCATGATCGCCTCACCTCGGCGTTAACATGGACGCGTCAATCCCCATGCCAAATATAAGCGTTTCTGGGGGATGAGTCGAATAGGATTGAATTTTTTGACACCGCGCGGCTTTCATCCCGGTCAAAACACACCTATTCTGTTCCAACTGCTTTTCAGGAGGACGACATGACCGCCTATGATCCAAAGGGTGTAATCCCCGCTTGTTTACTGCCGATGCACGCTGATCTTTCGATCGACGAAGCCTCCTATCGATCGCATTTGCGGGATCTGGCGGCGGTCGACGGCGTGGATGCGATTACCACCAACGCCCATGCTTCCGAGGTCCATGCGTTGACCTTGGACGAGCAGAAGCGCGTGCTCGATATCACCAAGGACGAGCTTGGCGACAGCACCGCCGTCGTGGCCGGCGTTCAATCCGACGGCTCGCATCTGGCAGCGGACATCGCCCGCATGGCCGAAGACCGTGGTGCTGATTGCCTTTTGATGTTCCCGCCGAACAGCCTTGGCATGAATGCAATGATGCGCCCGGAGATGGCGATCGCGCATTTCGAGACTGTCGCCGCGGCAACATCGCTGCCGATGGTTCTGTTCATGTACCCGAAGGCAACTCTCGGCTATCCGCTGGAAACCTTGCTGGAGATCTGCGAGCGGGTACCGAACGTCAAAGCGATCAAGGATTGGTCGAACGACGCCAAACAGCATGAGCGTCACATCCGCGAGCTCCGCGCACTCTCGCGGCCAGTCAAGATGCTGACGACCCATAGTGCCTGGCTGCTGCCCTCTCTGGTGCTTGGCTGTGATGGCATTCTCTCAGGCGCCGGCAGTGTCATCGCGGCCCTCCAAGTTGCCCTCTTCCGGGCGGTGGAAGCCAAAGATTTGGACGAGGCGCGGCGGGTTTACGATCGGATCTATCCGACCACCCGGGCGTTCTATGACGAGCCCTTTGTCGATATGCACAATCGGATGAAGGAAGCGCTGGTCTATCTCGGCCGCATCCCGGAAGCCCATGTTCGACCACCGTTGATGAAACTCAGCGACGAGGAAATCGCTAAGATCGCGCGGTGCATGGACGAGGCCGGCCTGGAACGAGAAACGGTTTACGCCAAGGTCGCGTGAGCCTTTGAGGTAGGAGTGTCCCTTGGCAGATGGTGGCGATAAGATTTCGATGGATGCAGAGGCGGTCTACGACATCCCGGTCGAGCTTTCGGTAGTACTTGGGAAATCGTCGATGCAGGTCAGCCAATTGCTGAAACTCGGTCGTGGCGCGGTTGTTGAATTGGACCGTTCTGTTGGCGAAGCCATTGACGTTTACGTCAATCAGCGCCTCGTCGCCCGCGGTGAAGTCGTCATCATGGACGAGAAGCTCGGCGTAACCCTAACCGAAATCATCAAGTCCGATCGCTCGCCCTAAGGCTCCGTGATCAAAACATCAGCCGCCAACCTCCGGCAAACACGCTAGAGTGCAGGCATCGAAGAACCGTCTCCGGTCAAAATGCCAATCCTTCTGATCGCCATCGTCGCAATGCTCGTGCAGCAAACCATCGCTTCTGCGGCGAAGGTTGGGTTGCCGGCTTTATTTCCGGCTTTGGCGGAAGAGCTGAATTTCGACGCCGAGTACGTCTTGGTCTACACCTGGATCTATGCCGTCGTCGGCGTAGTCGTCATGATGGGTTGCGGCGGTGCTATCCGGCGCTGGGGGGCACTGCGAACCAGTCAGGCTGGCTGTGTGCTGATGGCAGCAGGACTTTCGACCGCCGCTATTCTTGCCAACCCGTGGTTCGTCGTGCCTGCCCTCGGCCTGGCAGCCATCCTCAATAGCACCGGTACCATGGTCGCCACACCGGCAAGCTCGCAGATCCTGGCACGCTACGCGCCACCCAAATGGGCACCATTGGTATTCTCGATCAAACAAACCGGCGTGCCAGCCGGCATCGCCATCGCTGGAATCATCTTGGCTCCGCTCGCGGTTACGTACGGTTGGCGAGCCGCCGCACTCGGATTGGCGGGTGTGTGCTTGGTCGTAGGTCTTCTACTTCAGCCCATGCGCGCGGAGTTCGACCAGGACCGTGACCCGAACGCTCGACCCCACGCCCGGGACTTCACCAGCAGTGTGCGCGAAGTCTTGGCAAAGTGGGAACTTCGCGGCCTTGCGTTGGGTTGTTTCACTTTCGTCGGCATGCAAACGCTCTTCACTGATTTCACCATTACATACTTGCATGAGACCCTGAATTACGATCTGGCGACGGCGGGCGCGACGCTCGGGATCGCAACCTTGATGGCGGTTCCGGCCCGAATATTCTGGGGTTGGATCGGCAGCACCGTGATCAAACCACGCCATCTCTTGGCAGGGATGGCGCTGATCATGGCAATCTCAACCACCGCCATGGGCGCCTTTGACGAAAGCTGGAGCCAGCACGCGGTTCTTGCGGTTACCGCTGCCGTCAGTCTTTCGGTTTTGTCCTGGCATGGCGTGCTCTTGTCCGAGACCGCACGCCTGGCACCCGCCGGCGAAGCGGGGCGCGTCACCGGCGGCGTACTGGCGTTTGGAGCCGCCGGCCAGATCGTGTTCCCGCTGCTCTTCGGGCTCGGCCACCTTGTTGGCGGTTACGCCGTTGCATTCGCCGCCATCGGCGCCCCCGCTGTCCTTGTCGGGCTTGTGCTTCTAATGCCAGATCGAACTCCGGCTTCTGGATCGACTTAAGCGGTACCCGCCCGCGGCCAGACTTTCGGCCAAAGATCACAGTCCAGGGCTTGGCCCTCCTCGATGTCCGGTTCCCACAGCATCGGTTGAATTCCGTCACGCGGATAATAGGTCACACCATCACCCGCCCACCGCGTTGTATAGGCGCGGCGACGGCGTTCCGAGCTCATATTGCCGCCGGCTCCGTGTATCGACAGGCCATGATGCAGCGTGCAATCGCCCGGTTCCAACTCGTAAAGAACAAAATCCAACTCGTCGCGCATGGCATCGATATCCGGCACCGGGGGCAATTGCTCGGAGTATTCGATATCAGGGCGGAAGGCTACGGCAGCATAACGATTGCCCCATTTGTGGGAGCCTTTGACGTATTCAACGGCACCGCTATCGACCGTCACTTCGTCCAAAGCCAGCCACAGAGTACAAACCTTGTCGCCGTTGATCGGCCAGTACGGCAGATCCTGATGCCAGACTGTGGGCTTCGGCGTTTCCGGCTCCTTGATGAGGAATTGATCGAAGACGATGTTGATCTTGTTCGCGCCCATAATGCTGGCGGCAAGTTGGCTGGCCGGCGAGTTGAAAACGAAGTCACGGAACGCGTCATTTCTCGGCCAGAGGAATGTATTCACATAGAAGCGGCCGTCCCCGCCCGGCTCTACCAATTCATGCTTCAATTCACCCGATGAGTTCATGTCGATATCGGCAAGCTCGCGCAGCCGCGCCACCCATTCCGCATCGAACAACCCTTTGAGCAAGACGACACCGTCGCGGTCAAAGGTTTCAATTTCGTCATCCGTGACCGCTCTCAGCGGTTCCCTATTCATTTCAACCTCTCCTCTACCAAATCAATCGCAGCGCTATGCGCCTTTCCGCGCGTAGCTGACGGTCAACACTTCCCAGATATGACCGTCCTCGTCGGTCCAATAGAAATTTCGACCGCCATTTCGAAGGTTGAGTTCCCGGTCATCCTCACCCATTGGCGTGCTCCGATACGCGATATCCGCGTCCTTAATACGTCCAAAGATCTGGTCAAACGCCTGGTCATCGACCCGAAAGCAATAATGATGACTCTCAAAGCTCTCACCATTGTCGAAATCCAAGGTGAGGCTGTCGTTGACGTAGACTGGCGTAAAATGCCCGACCTGCTCGTCCCAGGGCACATCCAGGATTTCCGCGACCGCCTTAGCAGCGGCCACCGGATTGCAGGATGGCACGATCACATGGTCAAGTTCGATGGCCATGGCTCACCTCCTCAAGCTTTGCCGAGAGCCTGCTCGATTGCCGGAATTGCTGTTCCCATCACTGGTTTGCGCGGGGGCCCTCCCGGGCGCCGCCACTTTGCACGACCAACATCGCGCCGACAATGAGTGCGATACCTGGAAGGGTCATCAGAGGTGGCAACCCTTTGCCCAGCCCCCATTCAAGCAGCACGACAAAAGCCGGCGTGAGATAGCCGTAGCTCATGACCCTGGTTGGACCAAGACGCAAAGTGCCGTGCTGAATTATGAAAAAGCTAATGATCGTCGTGAACACAGCCAGATAGGCAATGCCGGCGAAGACTTTTGTCTCAATCGCGGCCCAATCAATCTGGAAGACCGCCGTATTGTTCAACAGCAACAACCAAACGGTGCCTAAAGCCAAAGTCCAAAACGCCATCACAGCCGCAGGCTCGGTTCGGTTCAATCGTTGAACCAGGGGCGTGTAAAGTCCCATGGCAAACAGTCCACCGAGGAATATCAAGTCACCTTTGTTGAAGGCGAGCCCGAGGAAAAGCTCCAAGTCACCCCGGAACACGACCCAAAGCGCACCACATGCTCCCAACGCCAACGCCAGCAAGCGATACAGCCCCAGCCGCTCTTTCACCAAAATTGCTGCGTAGAAGGCCGCGATACACGGCAAAACCGTGTAGAGAGCTGACGCATTCAAAGCCGTTGTCAGTCGCAAAGCCTCAAACATGCACCAGAAAAAGACGACAACGCAGGCGCTAATCAAGCCATATCCGGCAAATGCTTTGGCTGACGGCAGCACAAATCCATGGCGCCAGAGGATGTAGGGTGCAAACAACACCGTCGCGAGCGCAAAGCGCAAGAGCGTGAGGAGTTCGGGCTCAAGGCCATGCGTAATCGAAACGCC
>JABIRP010000248.1 GCA_018699735.1 Rhodospirillaceae bacterium
GCCGGCGAGCGGCGCATAGATATCCATGGTCTCTGCTGCGATACGCTTGCGCTTCTCTTCTTTTTCGATGTGATGGAGCGTGCGCATGTTGTGCAACCGGTCGGACAGCTTGACCAGGAGGACCCGGATGTCTTCCGACATTGCCAGGACGAGTTTGCGGAAGTTCTCAGCTTGTTTTGAGCGGTCAGACTGTAATTCAATCCGGGTCAGTTTGGTAACCCCGTCCACCAGGCGAGCAATCTCGTCTCCGAACAACTTGCGGATTTCGTCCAGCGTCGCCTCAGTATCCTCGATCGTGTCGTGCAGCAGCGAGGTAATGATGGTCGAGCCGTCCAGTCGCATCTTGGTCAGGATGCCGGCGACTTCGAGAGGGTGGGAAAAATAAGGATCGCCGGAAGCCCGGGTCTGTGAGCCGTGCATCTTCATGGCGTAGACATAGGCGCGGTTCAGCGCATCCTCGTCCGCCCCCGGATCGTAGGATTTGACCTGTTCGACCAATTCGTATTGGCGGATCATGGCCGGAAGTCCGGCTGGGACTCTGGATGGAGCTCTGGCCTGATCAGGGCGTGCATTACCGCCCCCTCAAACGCGCATAGTCCCGCGTCAGGATTAAGGTGCCGAGGCTTACTGCTCGGTATCCAGCACAGAGTCGTCGACATCCTGAAAGGCGGGCCCGCTGTTGCTCTCTTCTTCTGCCGCAGTGCCGATATGCATGCCCAACTTTTCGGCTGCCTCGTCGCTGTAGCCGGTCCGATCGGTCAGACCATCGATTTCCTCGGCTGCCTGCTGGCCGGACATGATGGCCTCGAGATCGTCTTCCTCGGGCTCGTCGACCTCAACGTGCTTCTGCAGGCCGCGAACCAGTGTTTCCTGGATCGCCTCGATATCGATGGTCTCGTCGGCAATTTCCCGCAACGCCACGACCGGGTTTTTATCGTTGTCCCGATCTAGGGTGATTTGCGCGCCTGCAGAGACCTCGCGCGAGCGGTTAGCCGCGACCATGACCAAATCGAACCGATTAGGTATTCTGACAATGCAATCTTCTACAGTCACCCGTGCCATCAGCGGCGCTCCATTCGTTCGCGAGAAAACCTGGAATTTCCAAGTGTATATGGGGTTCCGCAGATAGGAGCAAGGTGAAAGCGCTTTACCGCTGCTCTGGATTTAGCACTCGGATGTCCTGATTCCCTGGCAATGCGCTAATCAGATCTTCGACGTTCTCCCTGTTCCCCGGATGGCACCAGTCGGGTGCGATATCGCGAATTGGCAACAGCACGAAGGCGCGTTCATGGGCGCGCGGGTGGGGTAGAGCCGGCGGCTCACCCTCTGATCTGATCTGCCCGTCGTAGTCGATCAGATCGAGATCCAACGTTCGGGCGGCGTTCGCGGCCCCTCGTTCTCGCCCGAATTCGGCTTCGACCTGATGCATCAAGGCGAGCAGTTCGGTCGGGTCGAGAGTGCAATTGACCCTCGCGACGGCGTTGACGTACCAAGGCTGATCGGAGGCTGGAACCGGGGCGCTCTCGTACCAGCGAGAGACCGCCTGGACCTCAACGCCAAGGGTTTCCAGTTGTGCCAAGGCCGCCAGGCACGTCTCGTGCGGGCCGCCCAACCCCACCCGGCCGAGATTGGCTCCCAATGCGATCAAAATCATTGAAAGTTCTCCTCCCGCAGCGGGCGGGACATCACACGAACTAAGTTGTATACTAGGTCTCATATTGACCGGTCGAGCTGGCTTTCTTGCGACCGAAAGGCTTTGATTTTCTTCGCGCTTCGGAATATACGGCCGGCCAATAACGTTACAACCAATTCATATGTGAAGGATCGATTTATGAGTTTTAATCCCGATGAAAAAATTGGCCTATTTATTGATGGAGCCAACCTTTACGGCGCCGCCCGGTCCCTCGGGTTCGATATCGATTACAAGCGCATGCTCGATCAGTTTTCCAAGAAGGCCCAATTGATCCGCGCCTACTACTACACCGCTCTGGTCGAGGATCAGGAGTATTCCCCGATCCGGCCGCTGGTCGATTGGCTGGACTACAATGGCTATACCATGGTCACAAAGCCGGCCAAGGAATTCACCGACCCGTCCGGGCGTCGCAAGATCAAGGGTGATATGGATGTCGAGATCGCGGTCGATATGATGGATATGGCCGACAGGCTGGACCATCTGGTATTGTTCTCTGGTGATGGCGACTTCCGGGCCGTCGTTGACGCCGTACAGCGCAAAGGCGTGCGCGTTTCCGTCGTCTCCACCATGCGCTCGCATCCGCCGATGATCGCCGACGAGCTTCGTCGTCAGGCCGATGTGTTCATCGAACTGCAGGATCTGTCCAAGGAAATTCAGCGCGTTCACTCAGAGCGCCCGCCGCGCCGCCAGGAAGAAGAGGATCTGGTGGACGACGACGATGATCTTGAGGACGAGTACGAGGACGATGATTTCGGTGTCGCCAAGGTTACGCGCCGCAACGCTTAACCTTGGTACTTGGTCTGAGTTTGAGGCTCTGCCGATCATGACGGGAAACACAATTCTTGAACCGGAGCGCGATTGTGCGCTCTGTCCGAGGTTGCGCGCGTTCATATTATCCAATCGTGAGGCCTATCCAGATTGGCACAATGCGCCGGTCGCTTCGTTCGGCGATGCTGGCGCGCGGTTGCTGATTGTCGGGCTGGCGCCGGGCTTGCGGGGGGCCAACCGAACCAGCCGCCCGTTCACGGGCGATTACGCAGGCGACCTGTTGTTCCAGACCTTGGGAAAATTCGGTTTTACCGAGGGAGGATACAACAAGACCGCTGATGATGGTCTGAGCCTGGTTGATTGCCGGATAACCAACGCTGTTCGATGTGTGCCGCCACAGAACAAGCCTGTTGGCGCTGAGGTCAAGGCTTGCCGGCCGTTTTTGGAAGCCGAATTGGCTGCAGTTCCGGCGGATGGCGTCATTCTGGCATTGGGATCCTTGGCGCATGGCGCTGTGTTGGCAACTCTGGGCGAGCGACAGGCGGACTATAAGTTCGTGCATTGTGCGGTTCACCCGTTGACCAATGGCCAACGGCTTGCCGACAGCTATCATTGTTCACGCTACAACACGAATACTGGCCGCCTGACCGAAGCGATGTTCGAGGATGTGTTCCGTGGACTAAGGGAGTTACTCGGCTAGGCGGAAGTCGTATTGCGTACTATTACGTACTTTGGGAGTTTAGTCCTCTAACTCGCCCGAACTCTTCGCATTTGAGATTTCACACTCATCGGATTTTTGCAGTTGCGAACAACAGGTGGCCGCATTATGTTGCGGTGCAGCAATTCATGATGCAAACAGTACCTTCAGCCAGCCTAATCCGAGGCGCTGCCGGTTTTACCAAATAAACTTTCAAGGCTTCGCCATTGAAATGGCGGGGTTTCTATTGGGATTAAATTACGAATGGGCTTTAGTATTCTGTTGGGTTTAAGAGGCGATTGGTTAGGCAATATTCGGGGTGACATTCTAGCAGGACTAGTGGTGGCGTTGGCTCTGATACCGGAGGCTATCGCGTTTTCCATCATTGCTGGCGTCGATCCCAAAGTCGGGCTCTACGCTTCTTTTTCAATCGCAGTCATTACGGCAATTGTCGGCGGTCGACCGGGAATGATCTCGGCGGCGACAGCGGCAACAGCGGTGCTGATGGTCACGTTGGTTAAGGACCACGGTTTACAATATTTGCTGGCTACGACTGTCTTGGTTGGCATCCTTCAAATCGCCGCAGGCGCGCTGCGTCTCGGCTCGGTCATGCGGTTTGTGTCTCGGTCTGTGATGACGGGTTTCGTGAATGCGTTGGCCATCTTGATTTTTCTCGCCCAACTGCCGGAACTGACCAACGTCCCACCGCTGACATATGCGATGGTTGCCGGCGGGCTTTTGATAATTTATCTCTTGCCCCGTATCACCTCGGCGGTTCCGTCTCCACTCGTTTGTATCATTGTACTTACGGCGATTTCCTTGACGTTGAACTTGGATTTGCGGACGGTTGAAGACATGGGCCAGTTGCCGGCGACATTGCCGATTTTTCTGCTGCCGGACATTCCGCTCACCTTCGAGACATTGTTCATCATTTTTCCCTACGCATCGGCGATTGCTGCAGTCGGATTGCTGGAATCTTTGATGACGGCATCCATTGTCGATGAGTTGACCGACACCTCAAGCAACAAGAATCGGGAATGCGTCGGGCAAGGGCTGGCCAATTGCGCAACCGGGTTCATAGGCGGGATGGCAGGCTGTGCCATGATCGGACAATCCGTCATCAACGTGAAATCTGGCGGTAGAGGCCGGTTGTCGAGTCTATGTGCCGGCTTGTTCTTGCTGCTGTTTTGTGTTGGCCTCGGTGACTGGGTAAAGCAAATTCCCATGGCCGCTTTGGTCTCGATTATGATCATGGTCTCGATCGGAACTTTCAGTTGGTCATCAATCAAAGACCTGAAAGTGCATCCCAGAAGTTCCTCAATCGTTATGTTGGCGACCGTCGCTGTCGTGGTAGCCACGCATAATTTGGCAATTGGTGTGCTCGTTGGGGTCTTGCTCTCGGGCATATTCTTTGCCGGAAAGATCGCGCAAATCTTTCGCCTTACCTCGGTTCCCTCCGAAGATGGCACCACCAGAACCTATGTCGTCGAGGGCCAGGTGTTTTTCGCGTCCGTCGATGATTTCCTGGGAGCATTTGACTTCAAGGAAGCTTTGGAGAAGGTGACAATCGATGTGTCGCGAGCCCATATTTGGGACATTTCCAGCGTTGCGGCACTGGACACCGTGGTGCTGAAATTTCGCCGGGAAGGTGCTGAAGTCGAAATAGTCGGGCTAAACCGGGCAAGTGAAACGATCGTCGACCGCCTAGCCATTCACGATAAGCCTGGCGCATTAGAGAGCCTTATGGCGCATTGAGCGGGGGATTTGATGTGATCAGACTTATGGCCCTGGTGGACGGCTCGATCTACTCACAAAGTGTTTGCGAGCATGCGGCTTGGGCCGCTTCGGGTGCTAACTCGACCGTTGGCTTGCTACACGTTCTTGGCCGGCGTGACGGATCCAGCACCCCTGCAAATCTTAGCGGCAATCTTGATGTCGAGGCGCGTAGCACGTTGCTGGCCGAACTCGCCAGCCTGGATGAGCAGAAAGCGAAACTGGCGCAGCGGCGTGGCCGGGTAATCCTGGAAGAAGCAAAGGCGCGCCTAATCGACGATGGGATTCCGAACGTGGCCACCAATCTTCGCAACGGTGACCTTATAGAAACCGTACTGGAGTTTGAGCCAGATGTGGATCTTATTGTTGTTGGCAAACGAGGCGAAGCAGCGGATTTTGCGAAGCTCCACCTGGGTTCGAATTTGGAACGGGTGGTTCGATCAACGTCTAAGCCAGTTCTGGTCGCCGCTCGTGCATTCAAGCCGGTGAAGAAATTCATGATCGCCTTCGATGGTGGTGCCAGCGCTATGAAAGCAGTTGATCATATTGCCGGCAGTAGCCTATTCGCAGGCCTCAATTGCCAACTTCTCTCTGCTGGTCCAGATACCGGTGACACTCGCAGATTGCTGGACAGTGCAGCTTCTAAACTTCGCTCCAACGGATATGACGTTGAGGCTGATGTCGAGGTCGGAACGGCTGACAAAGTGATCGCGAAACGCGTCGAGGCCGATAACATAGACGTTTTAGTGATGGGAGCTTACGGGCATTCTCGTATCCGAAGTCTAATCATCGGATCAACTACGACTGAGATGATCCGATCCTGTATGATTCCGATCATGCTGTTCCGGTAATTTCGAACGGTTTGGCGTGATGTACGACTAGGTTTTAAACCTCGCCCGCGAACGGGTCTCCCTCCAGGCTGTCGTGCATGGCCTGACACAGTGTTGGCGACCAACGCTCCAGAACCTGTTCGATATGGGAGCGAACAGCTTTGGCGGCGCCTTTGCCGTCCCGCTGTCTCAAGAAATCAAGGATTACCCTGTGTTCGACACTTGGCACTGGGGTTCGGTCGACTGCTGGAGGCGCGTTGCCGAATGTATAGCGATGCATGTGAAGAGCGCTGCGTGTGAGAACCGGTTCCAAGACCTTAAGACCCGAGAGCCTGAATATCGCCAGATGAAGTTCACGGTCTAATTCGCTCAACTCGTAACTGTCACCGATCACTTGTGCGTTATCCATCTGATCCAAAAGGCCGTCGATATGCTCAAGGTCGGCTGGTGTGGCCAACTTGGCGGCGAGGTGTGCGCCTTGGCTTTCCAACCGGATACGGATTTGCGACAGATAGGCGGCTTCCTGGAGCGTTGTCTCGGAGACCACAGTTCCACGATAGCCACGGCGTGCGACTAAGCCGTCATCCTGCAGACGCAGCAACGCCTCGCGGACCGTGCCCTGGCTGCACCCAAGGGATTTGGCAATGCCCTGCTCAAGCAGCGCTTCACCCGATTGCCGTTCGCGTAGCAAAATTGAACGTTTGACCGAATGATAAACGGTGTTGCTCTTGCGGAGTTTCGAGGAGCCACTGTCCTCGTTTATCGAGATGATTGTTTCGCTAGACATGTTGACAAGCTCAATTCGCCCTCGCCATTATGATTATCGATAATGATAAAGGTCGCGTCCGCGACCGCAAACACAAAGGTGGAGCACGCGAGAAAAATCTGAAATCCAGGGTCGTTTTGGCGACCCCGGAGTGATGGGCTTTCCGTGAAGCATTTACCAAAAACCAGTCGGGAAGGAACGCCAGAGGCCATGGCGTAGTGACAGAACTCCTGGAAATTCAAGACCTTGCGGTCGAGTTTGTGACGCCGATAGGGCGTGTGCAAGCGGTCAACGGCATCTCCTACTCGGTCGCAGAGGGTGAAGTGGTCGCGGTGGTCGGAGAATCCGGCAGCGGCAAGTCGGTCAGCGCGCAGGCGACCCTCGGCCTCATCCCACAGCCCCCCGGAAAAATCACATCGGGTAAGATCCGGTTTCGCGGCGAGAATCTTTTGGAGCTCGACGATGAGGCGATCCGGCAGGTCCGGGGCCAGCGGGTTGCAATGATCTTCCAAGAGCCGATGACCTCGTTGAACCCGGTTCTTTCGATCGGGCGGCAGTTGACCGAGGCGATGCGGCTGCATCTCGGTTTGTCGAAGGCCGAAGCCGATGCGCGTGGTATCGAATTACTCTCGCTGGTCGGGATCCCGGATCCTGATCGTCGTTTGGTGCAGTATCCGCATCAATTCTCAGGCGGTATGCGCCAGCGCGTCATGATCGCGATGGCGCTGGCTTGCGAGCCCGAACTGATCATCGCCGACGAACCGACCACGGCGCTGGATGTAACCATTCAGGCGCAAATTCTGGAGCTGATGAAGGATCTGTCGGCGCGCCTTGGCGTTGCCCTGATCATCATTACCCACAATCTGGGCGTCGTTGCCCGCTATGCCCATCGGGTAAACGTCATGTATGCCGGCCGTATCGTTGAGCGCGGAAATGCCGACGCAATTTATGGCAATCCGGCGCATCCCTATACGGTCGGGCTATTGAACTCCGTTCCACGTATGGACAAGCCCCGCGGGTCTCCGCTTGAGCCGATCCCCGGAAATCCTCCAGACCCGGCCAATCTGGCGCCGGGCTGCGCTTTTGCACCAAGATGCCGCTTCGCCACAGAGAGATGCGTGCAGGAGGTGCCTGATTTTGTGGAACTCGCGGATGGCCATGCGGCAGCCTGTTTCGAAATTGAAGCGGTTCGGCGGGAGGCGGCGGAATGAGCGTGGCCAATGAAGCTGTGACCGAAACCGCTGCGCCACTTCTGGAGGTCCGAGACCTCAAGACCCATTTTCCGGTCCGGGAGGGGTTCTTGGTTTTCGAGCGAACCGTCGGTCAGGTGAAAGCCGTGGATGGGGTCAGTTTCTCGGTCGCCAGGGGCGAGACGCTGGGGCTTGTTGGTGAGTCCGGTTGCGGCAAGACCACGATTGGGCGTTGCATTCTAAAACTGGTCGAGCCCACGGGCGGAGAGATCCGGTTCGACGGCAAAGATGTCTCCGGCTTGGAAGGCGGCGAGCTGAAGGATTTTCGCCGGCGCGTGCAGGCCGTGTTCCAAGACCCTTACAGTTCGCTCAACCCCCGTATGACGGTGGCCGAGATCGTCGCCGAACCGCTGCTCGTGCACGGAATGGATAAAGAGCCGGGCGAACGGTCGCGCCATGTGGCAAAGCTACTCAACCTCTGCGGCCTGCCAGGCAATATTGCCGAACGGTATCCGCATGAGATGAGCGGCGGGCAGCGCCAAAGGGTTGGCATTGCCAGGGCCTTGGCGCTTAATCCGGATTTCATTATTTGTGACGAGGCCGTCTCGGCCCTCGATGTCTCGATCCAGGCCCAGATCATCCGGTTGCTGGAAGACCTGCGTGAGGAACTTGGGCTCACCTATCTTTTCATTGGCCATGACCTCAGCGTCGTCCGGCATATCTGTCACCGGGTCGCGGTGATGTATCTCGGCCGGATCGTTGAAACCGCCGAATGCGACGAGTTGTTCGATAACCCCAAGCACCCCTACACCAAGGCACTGCTGGAAGCCGTTCCGATCCCCGATCCCAAGATCGAGGCCGAGCGCGCGCATAGCTTCCTTGCCGGCGAGGTGCCAAGTCCGATGAACCCACCCTCGGGATGTGTTTTCCATCCGCGCTGCCAATTGGCGGTCGCCGGGTGCCGGGAAGAGAGCCCGGAATTAATCGAATATGGACAGGGCCATTGGGCCGCATGTCCGAGAGTTTCGGCCGGGTAACGCCGGTCGGATAAGGGAGACTTCCAGTCCACCGTCAACGAACAGGGAGAGGAGACGGACAAGATGGATAACATACTCAAAACTCTGACAGCAGAGCAGAGAACGCGCATCGACGACGAGGTCCGAGATGCCTATGACTTTGACCCAAGGGATCCGCTATTCGGCTTGAGCCGGAACGATCTGTCGGGCTCGGAGATGAAGCGTCGGACCGTTTTGCGGCTCTTGGCGGCTGGCGGCACCTTGACGGCGTTGCAGCTGGTTCCGGGCGTCCTCGGGGGCTCCGGTGAGCTTCAGGCGGCTGGCAAGGCCGGCGGCACTCTTACCTGCGGTTGGGCCGGTGTTGGCGAGATCCGGACCATCGACCCGGCGCAGATCAATCAGGTGCTGCAGTTCCAGATTGCCTCGAACGTGCTGAGCGGTCTGATGCACATCGACGCATCGCTGGTTGGTAAGCCGGACCTGACAGAAGGCTTCGAGGTTTCCTCTGACGGAACCGAGTACACCTTCAAGCTTCGCGAAGGCGTGACCTTCCACAACGGCGACAAGTTCACCGCCGATGACGTGCTCTTCACCTACAACCGCTCGAAGGATCCCAAGAAGTCGATCCACTCGCGCATCCTGAAGAACGTCAAGGAAGTCACCAAGGTCAACGACTATACGGTCAAGTTCAAGCTCGGCCGGGCCCAGGCTTCGTTCCTGACCAAAACCCTGGAACGGGCCTCTGGCCGTGCCATGACCATCGTTAGCCGGGGTGGTATCGAGAAACTGGGTGTCCAGCAATACGGTCTGACGCCGGTTGGCACTGGGCCGTTCAAGATCACCTTCCATGAGCTTGGCCAGGGCGTGATCCTGGAGAAGAACGAGAACTACTACGACCCGTCGCGTCCGAAACTCGACAAGGTGATCATCAAGCCGATCATCGCTGCCGAGCCTCTGGCCGCCGCGATCGAAGCTGGCGACATCAAGCTGATTGGCGGCAATCCGCCGGCAGCAGAGTTGATCGACCGTTTCAAGTCCAACCCCGATCTGGTGGTCAAAGAAGCACCGGGGCCGGGATTCCAGGCTGTTTGGATGAATCCGCATCGCGATCCGTTCAAGGTTGCGGACTTCAACGTCCCGCTGCCGGAACTGATGAAGCAAAAGGGCTTCAAGGTTCGCCTCGCAATTGCCAAGGCTCTCGACCGCGAACGGTATCTCAAGCAGGCCCGTTTCGGCCGCGGTTATCCGGCCTACGGCTCGATCAATCCGGCGATGGGGTACTATTTCGATGAGAACCTCGGCGACGACAGCAACCAGAAGTTCGACGTCAAGGAAGCACAGAAGCTGCTTGCCGAAGCCGGCTTCCCGGGCGGCAAGGGTTTCCCTGAGCTAACTTTGGGGGCCACCGTTCAGAACCGGCGCGACGCTCAGGTCGTGGCCAGCATTCTGAAGCGGAACCTCGGCATCAAGGTCAAGGTTGAGACCAAGGACAGCCCTGTGCTTCTGCAGGACTTCCTGGCCATGCGCTACGACATGATGCGTATTGGATCCGGTGGTGACTACGATCCCGATGATGGTGTCGTCGATTGGATGCAGACGAACTCCAAGTTCAATGGCGCCAAGCGCGACAAGTCGAAGATGAAGTTCGGATACTGGTCGGAAGATGAAGCCGACAAGTTGATCGCGACGCAAAGCGTCGAGGCCAATGTGAAAGAGCGTAAAGCTCTTGTGCAGAAGGCCAACAAGATCACGTCCGACAAGGTGGCGTGCGCGTTCCTGTACCACCCGATGGATATCAAGGTGTGGCACAAGTCCGTCAACGTCCCGGCCGAGAGCCTAATCCCGGCCCTGGTCGATCTCGATCGAACCACGCTGTCGTAAACAAAATTTCAGGGACGGGCTCCGGCTCGTCCCTGTCTTAGCTAAGAATCTTAATTAAGAATCCCGCTTCCCGGTTTGGCATCGCCAAGACCGGGACCTAGGGCAGCCGGCACGGCGCTAGCCGCCCTGGACCCCGGACAGCCGCGTCGCGTCTTCCGGGGAGCGGTTTTTCAGAGATTGGATCGAGCCGAGCCATGACCAGATACATGCTGAAACGAACGATCGGCGCCGTCATTGTGATGTGGGCGGTCGCGACGCTTGTCTTCTTCATGTTGCGGATTGTGCCTGGCGACCCGATTGCGGCCATGCTGTTCGATGTCGGTGACCCGGCTGCGGCCGAGGAAATCAAAGAAAAGCTCGGCCTCGATAAACCGATGTACGTGCAATACGCCAAGTGGTTCCTGCTGGTGCTGCAGGGCGATCTCGGCAACTCGATTTATGGCTCCAACATTCAGGTCAACCGCCTGATCGCTGAGGC
Source organism: Rhodospirillaceae bacterium (assembly GCA_018699735.1). Classification (GTDB taxonomy): domain Bacteria; phylum Pseudomonadota; class Alphaproteobacteria; order Thalassobaculales; family Thalassobaculaceae; genus JABIRP01. The sequence continues at coordinate 11,093 of JABIRP010000248.1, forward strand.
GGCCCCGCGCACGCTCTCGCTCGCCACTTTGTCCTTCATCGTCGCAACCATGATCGCGATCCCTGCTGGGTTGATCGCGGCGACGCGCAAGAACTCCAACCTCGATCACGGAGTTACGTTTTTCGCCTTCCTTGGGCTCAGCATGCCGGATTTCTGGCTCGCTATCCTGCTGATCATCGTATTTGCGGCCAATCTGCATTGGCTGCCGGCGATTGGCTACGTGCCGCTGTCTGAGGGGTTTTGGCCCTGGTTCTCGCATCTCATCCTGCCATCAATCGCGGTAGGAACCGCGTTTTCCGCCATTGTCGCGCGAATGATCCGATCGGCCATGTTGGAGGTGATGAAGTCCGACTTCATGCAGGTTGCGCGCTCCAAGGGGTTGCGCGAAAACACGCTGATCATGATCCATGCATTTCCAAATGCGCTGATCCCGGTTGTGACCGTGATGGGGATCGCCTTCGCGCTTTTGATGTCAGGTGCTGTTGTGGTCGAGAATGTGTTTTCGATCAAGGGCCTAGGTCGGATGCTGATCCAGGGCATCCTCAATCGGGACTACCCAGTGGTACAGGGCACGATCTTGATCATCTCCGCCATTTTCGTTTTCACCAATCTGTTGGTCGATATGGTCTACACCCTCATTGACCCCCGTATCCGGTACGACAAATGACCGAGCAAACCCTCGCCGCAATCGAGACGGAAACCCCGCCCTCGCTTCGCCGTCCCGGCTTCATGTCCGTGGTGAAATCCGACAAGAAGGCCTTGGTCGGGCTCATCGTGTTGGCGATCTTCCTGGCGACGGCGATCTTGGCGCCCCTGATCTCGCCCTATGATCCCAACGATATGGATTTCGAGATGATGGAAGCGCCGAGCATGGTGCATCCACTGGGCACCGATGATCTTGGTCGCGATCTGCTCAGCCGGATCATTCACGGCACGCAGATCTCTCTGTTTGTTGGTATTTCGACGGTCGCGATATCGCTGTTTTTCGGTGTGGCGTTGGGGGTCGCCGCCGGATACTACGGCGGTTGGCTCGACAACATCATCATGCGCTATATCGATCTGCAGTGGGCTTTTCCGAACTTCATAATCGCGGTCTATCTGGTGGCGGTCTTTGGATCGGGTCTGCTGAACGTAATTATCGCTATCTCCTTGGCCTTCCTCGACGATTTCGCCCGAATAGCCAGAGGCATGGTGTTGGTGATCAAGGAGGAGCAGTACGTCGCCGCGGCGCGAACCGTCGGCACCTCCGATTTCTGCATCATGTGGCGCCATATCGCTCCGAACGCGGTGGCGCCGATCATCGTCCAGGCGACCGTCAGCATCTCCTACGCCATCCTCGGCGAGGCGAGCCTGTCCTTCCTCGGGCTCGGCGTTGAGGTTGATACTCCGACCTGGGGCCTGATCCTGGCCGAGGGTCGAAGCTTTATCTCGCGTGCCTGGTGGCTTGGTGTGTTCCCCGGAGTGGCAATCATGCTGACCGTGCTTTCGATCAACTTCCTCGGCGACGGCTTGCGCGACTATCTAGATGTTCGCGAGACCGGCGACCCAGGGGCTTCGTAGTTCGATGACCTTTGATCCGCACGAGGCATCCATTGCCGAATTGAACGTGGCTCTCAGCACCGGAGAGACGACATCGACTGATTTGGTCGAGGCGTATGAGCGCCGAATTTCTGCAGAAGACGACGCCTTCAACTCTGTCGCATTCCTCAATTCTGAAGCCGGTGATATCGCCAAGCAACGGGATGCGGAACGCGCTGCAGGGCAGGTGCGGGGGCCGCTGCACGGTGTGCCGGTCATGGTGAAGGACAATCTCGATACCGGCGATACCATGCCGACGACAGCCGGTTCTCTCGCCCTTGATGGCTCCATGGCAGCCCGAGACAGCCATGTTGTCGCCCGGCTGCGTGATGCCGGTGCGGTGCTCTTGGCGAAAACCAATCTCAGCGAGTGGGCCAATTTTCGCTCAACGCGCTCGGCCAGCGGCTGGTCCAGCCGGGGTGGCCAGGTCCGCAATGCCTACGCTACCGACCGGACGCCGGGGGGCTCGTCTTCCGGCTCCGGTGTGGCGGTGGCGCGGAGCTATTGTGCGGCTGCCATCGGTACCGAAACCGATGGTTCGATTGTTGGGCCGTCGTCGTTTAACGGCATCGTGGGCATTAAGCCGACTGTGGGATTGGTCGGGCGGACCGGCATCATCCCGATCTCGGCGAGCCAGGATACCGCTGGCCCGATGGCGCGGACCGTTGCCGATGCGGCGGTATTACTGGGCGCCATCGCTGGCACCGACCCGGACGATACTGCAACCTCTGAGGCGGACCGGCACAAGGCGGTAGACTATACTGCGTTCCTCGATACGGCTGCGCTCAAGGGTGCCCGCGTTGGTATCGTGCGCAACTACGCGGGCTATCACGAGGTGGTCGATGCTGTCTTCGAGAATGCACTCACGGCATTCCGAGAGGCGGGTGCTGAGGTTGTCGACGGGGTTTCGTTAACGCCGCAGCCTGATATTCGCCGGCATGAGTTGCTCGTGATGCTGACCGAGTTTAAAGCCGGCTTGAATGCCTATCTCGGCAATCTTGGGCCTGATGTGGCGGTGCACTCGCTGGCTGAGTTGATCGCTTTCAACGCTGCCAATGCCGACCGAGCGATGCCGCATTTTCGCCAAGAGCTTCTGGAAAGGGCCGAAGCGACGCCGGGCCTCTCAGATCGCGCCTATATCGACGCTTTGGCGGAAAGCCGCCGGTTGACCCGCAGCGATGGGATCGACAAGGCGATGGGCGAGCACCGACTTGATGTTCTGGTAGCGCCGACAAATGGGCCTCCTTGGGCAATCGATTGGATCAATGGCGATAACCGGCTTGGCGGCAGCGCGTGTCAGGCAGCGGTCTCCGGTTACGCCGGCATCACGGTTCCGATGGGACATATTGCTGGATTACCACTCGGGTTGAACTTCATTGCCGGGCCTTGGTCCGAGGCGAAACTGATCGGCTATGCCCACGCATTTGAGCAAGCAACCAACGCCCGCGTTGCGCCTGGCGAGCCGAGGCGGGTGCTGCCGTAGCGCCAGCATCCACCGATTTACGTCCTTCGAGGCTCGCTAACGCGAGCACCTCAGGGTGACGAAGACTTGCGTATTCCCAGCGCACTCACCCGACCGCTTCCGCGACCAGCCAATCGCGGAAGATAGCGAGGGTCGCATCCTCGCGGCGGGCGATCGGATAGACCAGGTCGTAGCCCATATCCGTTGCAATCTCGACCGGTGACAACTCGACTAAAAGTCCGTGGTGGAGTTCTTCTTGGGCCAGTGCGCGCCGGCCGATGACGACGGCGCGGCCGGCGATAGCGCCGGTCAGCACTGTGCCTGCTTCCTGGAGAATGGCGCCGGATGGAACCGGTATTGAGCTGGCCCCGGCGGCGTCGAGCCAGTGGCGCCAGTCGAGATGGGCCTCTTCGTGCATAGTTGGCAAGGCGGCGATGCGCTCCGGCGGCAGGGGAAGGTCGGAAAGTGAGATGCCATGGCGTTCCAACAGGTTCGGGCTTGCCATGGCGACCGCAGCACCCGAGAGCAGGCGAATAGCCTCGAGACCGGGCCAAGACCCGGCGCCATAGCGGAGCGCACAGTCGATGTCCTCGCTGGTGAAATCTATCAGTCTCTGCGAGTGCTCAAGGCGAATGGCGATCTCGGGGTGAGCGCTGGTGAAGCCGGCCAGTCTCGGCACCAGCCAGCGGTAAGCGATCGACGGGACCGCCGAAATCGTCAGCGAGGGCGCCCGGCCGCCGTCCTCGACGATGGCATCGATGGCCTCGGCGACTCGGTCGAAAGCGCCAGACAGTGCCGGCAGCAGGGTCGCGCCGGCTTGGGTCAGGACGATGCGTCGATGCTGGCGGGTGAATACTGGTTTCCCGAGCCATTCTTCCAGAACTCGCACCTGATGGCTCACCGCCGCGTGGGTGACGCTCAACTCGGATGCGGCGCGCGTTACGCTACCGAGCCGGCCGGCAGCTTCGAAAGCCCTAAGAGCGTTGAGCGTTGGAATGCGACGTCCAGACATACCAAATATGTAAGTAAAATTTACATGAATTGTCAAATCTTCTCGCTTGAGAGAGCCCTTGTGACGGTGCATTTACTGTACATGAAGACCGGTTCGACCAAACACTCATGTCGAATAATTTTACGGAGGATTTTTGTTATGTTTACCGATCTCCTAATCCGATCGATTGCCCATGCGGGCGGCATCAGCACCGACAATGCGGTCTGGAATACCTATATGGGTATTGGCCGGTCATCGCGTCCTGCGGCGCGCGTGAGCAAGATATCCAGCTCAAGTACCGAAGCAGGATTGGCTCGATTGCGGCAACTCGGGATCACCGCACAACTGTCATTCGGCCAACGTCGCTCGCTTCAGGCTGCCATTCGCGAAATCGAGGCCGGACTTGCGGCGGCCGTGGATTGTGGGCCTCAGTCGAACACCGTGTCTTGATAATGCGCCGGATCGACATAGGCCTCAATCACGGTTGGGCCATCGGCGGCGAAGGCTTTGCCAAGCGCATTCAGGAGAGACGCGCCGTCGGTCACACCATAGGCCGGAACGCCGAAATAATGTTCCGGCGTGGTCGCCGTGCCGGACTCAAGCCCGGAGCCGTAATTCTTGAACTGGCGGCGGTCCTGTTTCACTCGAATTAGGCTCAACCACTCATCATTCAGCACAACGATCGGGATCGTGAGACCCATGCGCCGGGCGGTTACCACTTCGCCGCACGTCATCTGGAAGCAACCATCACCAATTATGCAGACGACGGGTCGATCCGGACATGCGGCCTTGGCAGCAATGGCAGCCGGCAATCCGAAGCCCATTGAGGACCAGCCATTGGTGATCAGGAAGGTCTTAGGCTCGTGCGTCGCCCACTGGCTGGCGATCTGATGAGTGTGGGCCCCAACGTCGAAGGCGAGGATGCCATTGGCGGGGAGGGTCGCGCGCACCGTGTCGATTACCGAGTGCGGGACCAGGCCTTCGGTCCGGGGGCGAAGCAAACCCTGGAAGGTTTTCTTGTGCTCGGCCGCTTCCTGGCTACCCCAAGCATTTGAAGTGGCGTCCAGCGCGTTCAGGCGTGTGAGAGAATCGTCCAAATCGCCGGTTACCTCGGCCGCCAGCGTAACCGAGCTATCGACGTCAACCGGTTCGATGTCGACCTGCAGGAGCGGCACGTTGGCGATCCAGGCTTCGTACTCGACCTCAATGGTGTCGTAGCCAAGTCCGATCACCAGATCCGCCGAACGGATCAGGCTGCGTTGGACTTGGCGTCGGGCGCGCTCGATACAGCCAAGCGACAGCGGATGGTCTTCGTCGATCATGCCTTTGGCCATGGTCGTCGTGGTGAACGGAATGCCGTGGTGATCAATGAAGGCGAGCAACAGGCTCGGGTCTGCCATACGCATGGTGTTTGAGCCGATCACGGCGACGGGTCGCTTGGCGCCGGACATTAGCTTTTCGGCCTCGGCGATCATCGCATCGGTTGCTCGTGCTGCGACAGGATCGCCGGCCGGCACAGCTGGCACTTGATCCGTCGCTGGTGCGAGCATCACATCTTCAGGCAGATCGATATGGACTGGACCTTGGGGTTCAGACATCGAAATGCGGATCGCCTGCTCCAAGACTTCCGCGACATTGTCGGTCCGCATCGCCAAGGTGGCCTTGGTGATCGGCTCAAAGAGTGCGTGGTGATCGATCATCATCTGGATGCGCCGGCCGAGTTGGTCGGTGTTCAGATTGCAGGTGATGGCGATCATCGGTGAGCGATCGAGATAGGCACTGCCGACACCGGTCGCGAGATTGGTCGCTCCCGGACCGAGTGTGGCGATACACAGGCCGGGCGCGCCGGTCAGCCTGCCCGTGACGTCGGCGGCGAAACTGGCCGAGCCTTCGTGTGCGGTCAGATCAAAGTCAATGCCGCCGGCGCGCATGGCTTCTACCAACGGCAAAACATTGCCGCTGGGAATACCGAAACCGCGATCTATGCCTGCTGCCTTCAGGGTTGCGACGATAAGGTCTGCGTTGTTCATGTCCGCCAATTCCTGTCGATGGGACGGGTTGCGTGCAAGAGGATGCCCGTCGCGTGAATAATGTTAGCCGGACAATAGCGAGGCGAAGGACGGATTTCCAGTGGTGGAAATCCAGGGTGGGGCCGGTTACCCAGAACGTTTTAGCGCGGTGGCTCCGTTGCTTCAACGAGAGGACCGAAAAATCAGAAATAACGCTGGATAGATCGCCGCGAACCGGTAAACTTGCCCGCATCTCAACGGGGTGTCCCGCATGCGGGACTGAGAGGTCGAGATCAACTGGCAGCGTCTGCCGATGATCCTGGGCCAACCCGATGAACCTGATCCGGATCATGCCGGCGGAGGGATTGAGAGGGTTGAATGAGCCACCTTTCAAGCAAACCAATAGATCCGTCGCCCAATCTACGAATGGAGCGAACCATGCGTGCAATTCCAGCAACGATTTGCCTGTTTCTGTCTATCTTCATCAGTGTTTCGGTTCTATCGCGCGATGCGGCCGCGCGGACATTGACCGTCTACACTTATGATTCTTTCGTATCGAAATGGGGCCCTGGCCCAAAAATCAAGGCCGCGTTCGAAAAACAATGCGCCTGCACGCTCAACCTTATTGGGTTGGGGGACGCCGTTAGCATTCTGAGCCGGTTGCGTCTTGAAGGTGCGCATTCCAAGGCCGATATCGCGCTCGGCCTCGATAGCTCGATGATCCATGAGGCCCAAGCAACCGGATTTTTTGCACCGCACGGTCTCGACCTGTCGGGGTTGACGGTTCCGAACCGATGGAGTGACCCGATCTTCGCCCCATTCGACTACGGCTATTTCGCTTTCATTCATGATGCGGACAAACTGGTGTCGCCACCTCAGAGCCTGGAGCAATTGGTGGACGCCAAGGATGGGCCAACGATCATTATTCAGGACCCGCGTACCAGTTCACCAGGGCTTGGTTTGATGCTGTGGATGAAAAAAGTGTACGGCGATGGTGCCGCAGATGCTTGGGCCAAGCTGGCACCGAAGATCGTTACGGTCACCAAGGGATGGAGTGAGGCTTACGGTCTGTTCCTGAAGGGAGAGTCGGATCTGGTATTGAGCTACACAACCTCGCCGGCCTACCACATGATCGCGGAGAGCAAGACCAACTACAAAGCGATCCCCCTGGCGGAAGGCCACTATCTGCAGATAGAGACTGCGGCCATAGTGAAATCCAGCACACAGCCCGAGCTTGCCAGTGAATTTCTGCGTTTCATGATATCTCCAGCGTTCCAGAATATCATTCCGACCGGCAACTGGATGTATCCGGTGGCCGATATCGGTGCTGCCTTGCCGGCTGAGTTCAACACACTGGTGCGCGTCGACAAGCCGCTGCTGCACACCCCCGCCGAGATTGCTCAGAACCGGAAATCCTGGACCGCCGAGTGGCGTCAAGCCTTGAGCAAGTGACCATGCGCGCCGCCAGCTCAACCGCAGTTACTCGGTGGTTGCCTGGCGGCGTTGCCTTTGCTTGGGTTGCCGGGCTGATCGGGTTGCCCCTGATCGCTTTGTCAGCGGCGGCGCCCGGCGGGCAAATCGTTGAAGCGCTCGCCGATCCGTACATTCGTCACGTCGTTCTGTTCAGTCTGTGGCAGGCGATTTTGTCGACAGGGCTGAGTATCGCGCTTGCGGTTCCGGTTGCGGTTGCCTTGGCGCGACGCCCGGATTGGTTGGGCACCAAGATCTTCTTGCGGCTGTTCAATCTGGCCCTGGTAGCTCCTGCGATGATCGCCATCCTTGGCATTGCTACCGTCCATGGGCGAAGTGGCTGGGTCAATGATTTGGTCGCGGCGGTTGGGTTCGAGCGCGGCCATTATCTCTACGGTCTGTTCGGAATTTTGTTGGCGCATGTGTTCTTCAACATGCCTTTGGCGGCGCGCGTTTTCCTGCGATCGATTGAAGACGTACCGCCGGAAAATTGGCGCCTGGCCAGCCAGTTGGGCATGGATTTCAGGGCGATATTCCGGCTGATCGATTGGCCCGCCATGCGCCGGGTTCTGCCCGGTGTCGCGGCCGCAGTGTTCATGCTGTGCTTTACAAGCTTCGCTGTTGTTCTGACGCTTGGCGGTGGGCCCTGGGCAACGACGATTGAGGTTGCGATCTATCAAGCTTTGCGGATCGAGTTCGACATCCCCCGTGCAGTTGCCTTGGCGGGCGTGCAGATTGCCATTTGTTTGGTTTTGGGGGCAGCGTTCCTCTGGTCCGGACGTGTTGGCACAGGGTTTTTCGCAACCGAGCGCCGACCGTTCCCACGCCCGGATGTCGACCATCCCGTTGGCCGCATGATCGATTGCGCTGCTCTGGCGCTGGCGTTCGGGCTCGTCGGCGCGCCCTTGGCCGCTGTCTTGGTCTCAGGTCTCAATGGAACCTCTATGGCGGTGCTTTTCGACGATGTCCTTTGGCGCGCGGTTGGGCGAAGCTTGGTGGTCGCGGTTCTGGCCGGTGGATTGTCGTTGGGGCTTGGATTTGGCCTTTTGCACGGGGTTCGGCTTCTCCGCACTGGCTATGGCTGGCATCGTCTTGCGAACACGGTGGAACTGACTGGCGCCTTGCCGTTGATCGCCCCGCCACTGATGTTGGCGAGTGGGCTCTTTCTGCTCCTGCGCCCCTTTGCTGACGTTCTGTCCGTCGGGCTATATCTGACGGTGCTGGTAAACGCCCTCATGGGATTGCCATTCGTGTTGCGTGTCTTGGCGCCGGCGATGGCACGCGCCGACGATGAGACCCGGCGGCTGTGCCTTGATCTTGGCATTGACGGGTGGAACCGATTGCGGCTGGTCGACTGGCCCTTGGTCCGGGGGGCGGCCGCTTTGGCCTTTGCCATTGCGGCAACCTTAGCCGCGGGGGACGTTGGGGTCATCGCTCTCTTCGGCAGCCAGGATACCGAAACTCTGCCGCTGCTCTTGTACCGCCGCATGGGCGCTTATCAAATGGAGGCGGCGGCTGTTACGGCGATGGTGTTGGCGGGGCTCTGCGTGGCTCTGTTCTGGGTGATAGAAACTTTCGTTGGGGGACGTAAGCGGTGATCGAGATCGATCGGTTGAGGTTCGCCTACGAAGCCATTCAGATGGAGTTTTCCCTCCAGGTCTCGCGCGGTGAGTGCCTGGCTATCATTGGCCCGAGCGGGGCCGGAAAATCCACCCTGTTGAGCCTTGTCGGCGGTTTTGAGACGCCGCTGAGTGGCCGCATAGTCATTGACGGCAAGAATATTGGCGATCTGCGCCCGGACGCGCGGCCGGTGACGACACTATTTCAGGAACACAATCTATTCGCTCACCTCAGCGTCGAGCAGAACATCGGCCTGGCTCTGGATCCTGGGCTCAAGCTCACCGCCGCTCATCGTCAAGAAATTGGCGAGGCGTTGGAACGGGTCGGATTGTCGGGCATGGATCGGCGAATGCCCGCAGAGTTGTCGGGCGGTCAGCGCCAGCGCGTGGCCTTGGCCCGCACTCTGGCGCGTCGCAAACCGGTCTTGCTGCTGGACGAGCCGTTTAGCGCCCTGGACCCGCCATTGCGCCGCTCGATGCTCAATTTAGTCGACGACATCCGCCGCGACCGGGACATGACGATCCTGATGGTCAGCCACCTGCCGGACGATGCCGAGCGTATTGCGCAGCGAGTGGCCTATATCGAAAATGGTCGTGTCTTGGGAGTTTATGAGACCGGCAGGCTTTTTGGTAATGATCCGCCAGCTGAAATTGCAGCCTATCTGCACAAGCCGGCCGAAAGCTAGCGATCGAGATTTGACATTTGGTACCCCCGGCATGATCAGAAGGTGCACTGGTACAGGGAACTGCTAAATGCCAACAAGTGGCATACCCCTTAGAACTGATGGTTCACGCCCCAGTCCACGGCCAACCCTCTTCGGAAACGCAAATAAGGGCATTCGCGAATATCTATATGCGGGAAATTAACTATTTGTTTAGGAAGGTGGCCTAAACGTTGGTGGCGAATTAACTGGAAGGACTTGCCTCGCTTTACTAGGACGATCCTTTCGCGCGGCACCTCGAAGTCGCTTGCAAAGTAGGAAAATCGAGTCGCCGTATTTTGGGCCCCTACGAACACATACCCGACAACGAAAATCGCAGCACTACTCCGCGCGCCGCTAGACCGTCAATTAAGTATCCAGCGCTCAATTGCATGGAATGGAAGAAATCAAGATGAACCCAATAGTTCTTGCCGCGAAGGTGGTTGTGATTTGCGTGTGCTTGATGACGTTTACACCCGCGTTCGCCGAACCAAGTGATGGTGAAAAACTACAGCTCAAGTCAGCAGTCACTCAACACATAACGTCACACACGGATAGCGGAACTTATCTGTTCGTGAGGAACGACAATACGGAACTGCTGAAGTTGACGTATGTGGCCATGCATCCCGTCGTCTTCAGTCATCCCAACGGACTGTTCGTTCTGTGCGCCGATTTCAATGACGCCGGAAATAAAAAGGTATTGGTCGATTACTACGTCCGGAAGATTGGCGAAACCTTTGTCGTCCTAAGTTCGATCGAAGGAAAGCGATCGCTTCTTATGCGATTGGCGGAGAAGTTCAATCTTTAGGACCGCCGGTATCCATTGGTAGAAAGCCTCCCACGGAAAGAGCATGGGGCCACTGCCGGTGACTGGAACGATAATTATTGAGAAGTAATAAATGATTTCGATGTTTCTTTGTAAAATAACGGAAGATTTATACTTTGCGACATAAATCCAAGCCAAATATTAAGCACTACCTCTTGCTCCCAATATTTGGTGTGCTTTTGAGCGTATTGTCAATCGGGTTTGGGTTTTCGATTCACGTCGCATACGAATATGAAAAGCATAACCAGCAGGTCAAAACTGTTGAGACCTTGAGCGCGTTGGTCGCGGTCGCTCGCCACCATCACCAGTCACTGTTTTCCGACCAGCGGATCACGCCAGGTTGGAGCCGGTTGGACGAGAAAGGCTCGCTGCTCGTCGAATTGATCTCGGCGCTGACAGTTGAAATGGACAAAGTTCTCATCGCCGTTGCGTATCGCGACGGCACAAAAATTTTCTCCAGGGGGCACTCGGACGATGACGTCCGGTTGTTCGCCAACACGGTCAACAACGATGGTCTCGAAACCGCCGGGAAGATCCACGGCATCGGCAACGATTTTGTCGAGATGGTGCAATTCATCTCGGATCCACCAGGTCAGATTCTCATCATTTCTTCCGCACGATCAGGCCCATTCATAGTCGACTTTGTATTCTACAAACTATGGATGTTTCTGGTCGTGGCGGTCTTGGTTTCGATCGCGATCGCTTTGATGGCGTATCGGTTTGTTCCAAACCGGTATGACGAGGTCTCGCATGAACGAACAAGATTGCGCGATTTTGCAACTTCGTCGTCGGATTGGTTCTGGGAAATGGACGAGAATTTGCGGTTCTCGTACTTCTCATCCCGTTTCACAGATGTCACGGGCGTTCCGATGTCGATGCTATTGGGCGTGACCCGCGAGGAAAATGGCAATCCGGGAGCTTCGCGGGAAGTTTGGTCGAAACATCTCGCGGACTTGCACGGGCATCGCGCTTTCAGGAATTTTATCCATCCGAGGGTCAAACCAGACGGATCGATCGTTTGGTTGTCAATCAATGGAGCGCCGGTTTTCGAGAACGGCAGGTTTTCGGGTTATCGGGGCACCGGCACCGAAATCACGCGCCAACGCGAAATGGAAAACCAGCTGATTGAATTAAAGGAGGAGGCCGAACGGGCGAATAAGGCCAAGTCCGAATTCCTGGCCAACATGAGCCATGAACTCCGCACTCCTCTCAACGCTATCTGTGGCTATTCGGAAGCATTGGAGCGAGAAACATTCGGTTCGCTTGGCAACCGGAAGAACAACGACGCGGTTGCATTGATCAATCAAGCCGGCACCCATTTGATGGAACTCATCAACGACATTCTCGATATTTCGCGAATAGAGGCCGGATCCATGGAAATCCAAGACGAAGAGCTGGATTTGAGTGAACTGGTGGAAGAAGCCACGACGATGGTTCAGCGCAACGCATTGGAACACCATCTCACGCTAGTGACCGAAGTCCCCGACGTCCTACCTCTCATTCGCGCCGACCAGCTTCGCGTTAAGCAGATTTTGCTCAACTTGTTGAGTAACGCCATCAAGTTCACGCCCCACGGCGGACAGATATCGGTTGTTTGCGAGGCGGATATCGCCGAAGGCGTAACGATCCGGGTGACCGATACGGGGATCGGAATTAGAAAGGACGATATCCCGAGTATCATGGAACCCTTTGGCCAAGTCGCGGACGCGTTGAACCGGAACCACGGCGGTACGGGTCTTGGGCTGCCAATCTGTGCCTCGTTGATGGAACTGCACAATGGGACACTGACGATCGAAAGTACCAAAGACATAGGCACCAGTGTCAGCGCGAAGTTTCCGTCCGAACGGGTTCTATGGGAGGAAGTGCGCATTGCCTCGCTCTGAGAACTAGCACCGGTGGGATAGCGACGGATCAGCGGGATTCGTGGCTGGGTTCTATGCTAGATCGGATCAGTATCTATTGAGCGCAAATAACCGCTCCGGGGCGTCAACGGACGAAATATACAACAGAGCAAGGGCTTGCCTCGGCGATACCAATCGTCAGAGTGCATCCAACAGCTACTCAATCCCGACTGTGTCGCTCCTGCGCTCTAAGATGACCGTCGTGCGCCAAACGCCCTGCATCGGGCCGAAGGCCATACGGGCGATCCGTTCGCGTTTCCCCATAAGGCGAAACCCATGGCGCTCATGCAGGCGCACGCTGGCGGTGTTTTCCGCGAATAGGCTCGACTGAAGGGTCCAATACCCAGCCGCCTCAGACGCCTCGATCGTGGCGTCCATCAACTGGTCACCGATCCGTTTGCCGCGGGCGCGTTCGGCGACATAGATGCTGATCTCGGCGACACCGGCATAGACGGACCGGGCCGATACCGGCGATAGCGCCGCCCATCCGGCAATGCCGTCAGCGTCCTCAGCGACCAACCGGCAGTCGGCACTATGCCCTGTGTCCCAGCGATCCCACGTCGGTGCGGTCTGCTCAAAGGTCGCCTGGCCGGTGTCTATGCCTTCTTGGTAGATCGCCAAGACAGCAACGCTATCCGCTGCCGCCATTGGGCGGATGGTTATGGCCGCATCACTCAAAAGGATTGGCCTCAGTCGCCCGTAGCGCTGAGAGTTCCGCCATAAGTGTTCGGACCCGAGAACGGACGGTCGTGGGTCAGGGACGGAACCTTGGATCGCGCCTGCTCGACCAGCGACAGGTCAAGCTCCGCCGTAATCACCCCGGGTTCCTCGCCGCCGTCGGCCAAAACCTCACCCCAAGGTGCGACGATGATCGAATGGCCATAGGTCTTGCGGCCTTCTGCATGGTCGCCGCATTGGGCTGCCGAGACGATGAAGCAGCCGTTTTCGATGGCTCGGGCGCGCTGCAGCACATGCCAATGCGCCTGGCCGGTGACCCGTGTGAAAGCGGCGGGCGCGAAGATGACCCCGGCGCCAGCTTGGCCCAGCGCTCGGTAGAGATGTGGGAAGCGAATATCGTAGCAGATCGTCATGCCCATCGGGCCCCACGGCGTCTCGGCGATCACCGCTTCCTCGCCCGGCTGGTAGGTGCGTGACTCGCGATAGGTCGAGCCATCGCCGACTTGAACGTCGAACATGTGGATCTTGGAGTACCGCGCCGCGATATTGCCGGCAGGATCGATCAGGAAGCTGCGGTTTGAGAGCTGCTCGTCGGAAACCTTGATTGAGATCGAGCCGATCAGCAGCCAAGTCGACAATTCAGCCGCCAGGCCGCGATAGGCGGTTAGCACTTCATGTTCGGCCTCGACCTTCGCCTTCGCCAACGCCAAGTCGCGCTTCGGCTCGAACATGCCGACGATTTCCGGCGTGGTAATCAGATCCGCGCCCATAGCCTTGGCGTCCCGGATCATCGGAGAGATCTCGGCGATATTGTCCAGTGGATCGCGCTTGGAATTGGTCTGAACGCAAGCGACGGTGAGTTTGGTCATCGAACGAAATCTCCAGGCGAATTCATAAGGCGGGAAACCGGCTCAGCCCGCCAATTTCAACATTGGATCCAGCTTACCACCCGAGTCGAGTGCCATCAATTCGTCGCATCCGCCAACATGGACGTCCTCGATGAAGATTTGCGGTACGGTGCGACCGCCGTTCGCGCGCTCCATCATGCGTCGGCGCCCATCTGGATCGGAGGAGACATCGTATTCGACGACCTCGGCCCCCTTCATATCCAATAGCCGCAAAGCCATGCTGCAGAACGGGCAAAACTTGGTCGTGTAGATTTCGACCTTCGCCATTCGTGTGGACTCCCTAAATTCGATCAGAAGTGAATATAGGGTGCACACTCGACCCTTGCCAGTGCCAGGACGTCAACTGTTTGTGCGCCTGCCCGTAGCAAGGCCCTGGCGCAGGCTCTGACCGTAGCCCCGGTCGTAATTACATCGTCAATCAGGAGAACGCGCTTGCCGGCGATAGAGGTGCGCCGATCCGCGCGAATGATGAACGCCCCACGTACGTTTCGCGCCCGTGCAGCGCGGCTGAGATGGCCTTGGCTTGGGGTGCGGCGCTTGCGGATCAAGGCGTCCGGCACCACGGGTGGGCTGAAATCGCCCAGCGCTCCTCCCAATACTCGGGCCAACTCAAGCGCTTGGTTGTAACGCCGAGCCAGAAGCCGCGTGCGATGGAGTGGCACCGGCACGATCACATCGGTATCGGTGAGCAATGTGCTACCGGCGCGGGCCATCAAACGTCCCAAGGTTGGGGCCGTGTGTAACTCATCGCCATGTTTGAAGCGCAAGATCAGTGGCCGGCTTGCATCGTCGTAGATAAATGCCGCCCGCGCGCGGGTGTATTCTGGAGGATCGGCAATGCACCCGGCGCAAAGCGCGCGTTGGCCGACTTCATACTCGAACGGTACGCCGCACACCCCACAGAATGGGTGTGAGATAAACGCCAAGTTTGGCCAACATTGGGCGCACAAGCCGTGTGGTTCGGCCAGAGTTTCGCCACAAGACGCGCAGCGCGGCGGCAGGATCGCATCTACGGCTAGACGCAGTGCTCCTCGTAATCGAAGCGTAACTGGATGGGCAGCGAGGGCTCTTGAACGGTCCATGATACGTCTATGAACGGGCGAGGTTGATTTTATAACGGCAATTCAGGCTTTCCGATCTCCACGCACGTGCCATATTGCGGCCATGAGTGATCCGGGCATCATCTTCGAGCGTGATTTGCTGCGTCGCCGCCGCGAGCGGGCAGCAGCGACCTTTGCGGATTTCGACTTCCTGAATCGGGAGGTGGCTGAACGGCTGATCGACCGTTTGCGCGACATCCGGCGAAACTTTCCGGCGGTCCTTGATCTTGGTAGTCACGATGGGACGCTCGGCCGGTTGTTGGGGCCGGAATTTGGCGTTGAGCGTGTCGTGTCTACGGATCTCGCTGAGGGGTTTGCTCGCCGTGCACCCGCGCCAGCGCTCGCCGTCGATGAGGAAGCGTTGCCGTTCGCTGATGCAAGTTTTGACGCGGTGTTCTCGTGCTTGTCCCTGCATTGGGTCAACGATTTACCGGGCGCGCTGATCCAGGCCCGACGCTCGCTGCGCCCTGACGGGCTTTTCCTGGGCGCCATGCTTGGTGGGGAGACCTTGATCGAACTTCGAGAGGCTCTAATGGCGGCGGAAATGGCGGCGGCGGGCGGCGCATCACCGCGTGTGTCGCCTTTCGCCGAGGTCCGGGACGCGGGTGCGCTGTTGCAACGTGCCGGTTTCGCCCTGCCCGTGGCCGATGCCGATACGGTAACCGTGACCTACGAAAATGCTTGGGGTCTGATGCGTGATCTGCGGGGCATGGGCGAGACCAATGTGGTTGCAGAACGTCACCGTCAACCGACCCGGCGGGACGTCTTGTTTCGAGCGGCTGAGATCTACCAGCAACGTCATGCCGGTGCTGATGGTCGAATTCCAGCGACCTTTCAGGTGCTCTACCTGACCGGCTGGGCGCCCGCTCCGGGGCAACCCAAACCTTTGGCGCCCGGAAGTGCTGAAGCCAGCCTCGCCACCCTAGTCGGCCGCGACGATGGCTAGCTCCATCGACAAATTGAGGGAGACATTCTGCTTTTTACCAAATAGCAGAATGTCCCCTTTAATTGGTTTGCTTCTGGGGTTGGTCCTGGTTGGAACGACTTGGTCACTCGAAGCGCGGGCGGAGGTTGACGTTGAGCTCGTGTTGGCGATTGATTCCTCCGCCAGCGTCGATGGCTTCGAATTCGCTCAACAGATCGAGGGGCTGGCGGCGGCGTTTCGCGACCCAGAAGTCGTCGATGCAATCGTTAACGGCCGTTCAGGTCGGATTTCGGTCGCTGTATACGAGTGGGCGAGTGCCAACGTGCAAAGCATCGCGGTCCCGTGGATGCTGGTCGATGGGCCGGCTGCGGCCGAAGGGCTTGCGCGCCGAATTGAAGCCATGCAGCGCACAGTCGTCGGCGCGACCTCGATCTCAGGGGCGATAGAATTTGCGTCCGCCCTGCTTGCGGCGAACCCCTATCCGGGTGCGCGCCAGGTGATTGACATATCTGGTGACGGGCGATCCAACCAGGGACGCGATGTTCGATTGGCCCGTGACGATGCGATTTTAACCGGGATTACAATCAACGGGCTGGTGATCCTGAATGAGGTCGAAACCTTGCACTACTACTTTGAGCAACGGGTGATCGGCGGGTTTGCGTCCTTTGTAGAAGTCGCACAAGACTACTCCGACTACGCTCGGGCTATTCAAAGCAAGTTGTTGCGGGAAATTCGCGATCGGCCGGTTAGCGAGAGACCTTCGGGCGCGACGATGCTGGCGAGAGTGCCGTGATCAGCTGCGCGAGGATCTGGATCTTCTCCGTCATTATTTGGGTTGTGCCGGTTTGCGGTTTATCGGGGATCGCACATGCCGATTTGCCGGTCGACCTGGAGTTGGTTTTGGCGATCGACTCGTCGGCCAGCGTCGATGCCGATGAGTTCGCCTCACAATTGGGTGGTCTAGCAAAGGCCTTTCGCTCGGCGGACCTGTTGCGCGCAATCACATCCGGAGCACACGGCCGGGTCGCGGTGGCGCTAGTCGAATGGTCAAGCGCCGATCGGCAAAGGCTCAACATCCCTTGGCGTCTGATAGCGGACCGCGCCTCGGCGGAGGCTCTGGCGAAGGATATCGAAACAGCCCCTCGACTGGTTGAAACCGGGGCGACATCGATATCCTCGGCCATAGTCTTTGCACTGGCCCAGTTCGAGGCGAATGCCTTTGAGGCCCCGCGCCGGGTTATCGACATTTCAGGCGACGGCGAAAATAATCACGGGGCGAAATTGAAGGGCGCCCGTCAGGCCGCCGATGCGCTGGGCGTTACCGTCAATGCATTGGCGATAGAAAATGAGGTGGTCGGGCTGAGTGCCTATTTTCGCCAGCAGGTGATCGCGGGCCCCGGAGCCTTTGCCGAGCGCGCTCGGGACTACGTCGACTATGTCGAAGCGATCCAACGAAAGCTGCTACGGGAGATCGGACCGGTTCCGATATCGTAGTCCGAAGCAACGAAGTCGACTTCAGATAGCCGCTGCTCATTGGGTTCACACGACCGCCGACAACCCCCCATCAACCGTTAACACCTGCCCGGTGACAAACGATCCGGCATCCGACGCAAGGAACAGAACTGCGGCGGCAACCTCCTCCGGTCGGCCCCAACGCTTCAACGGATTGCGGTTGACGATGAAATCGTTCCACGTGTCGTCCTTGCTTAAGGTTTCCGTTGCATTGGTTAGGATCCAGCCAGGTGCAACCGCATTGCAGGTGATGCCCTGAGACCCAAGTTCGGCGGCGAGCGCGCGGACCAATGCGTTCATACCGCCTTTGGCTGCGGAATAAGCGGCATTGTTCGGCCGGCTTACCTGCCCCATGACGGAGGATGTCAGGATAATGCGACCCCAGCCTTTTTGTTGCATATGGGGAGCCACGGTCTTGGCCAATCCGAATGAGGTGGTCGTGTGGCTTTCGATCACGCCTCTCCAGTCTTCCAAAGACGTTTCGGCCAATGATTTGCGGAATGCCGCACCAGCGTTTGAAACCAGAATGTCCAAGCCTCCACGTCGCGCGATCAAAGCTTCCGTGGCATGGGCGGCTGCCGCCGCGTCACCGGCATCGAACACGAGGTAGTCGGCTTTTTTGTTTGCTGCTGTAAGTTCCGCAACGCGCGCCCGTAATGTTTCTTCGTTACGGCCGTTGAGGATAACCTCAGCACCCGCGTCGGCCAGCGCTTTGGCACTCTCCCAGCCGATGCCTTTTGACGATCCGGTCACGAGTGCCACACGCCCATTCAGCAAAAAGCGTCGAAAGCTATCTGGAAATACGTCTAGCTCAGGCATGGTTCATCCTGACACATTTTCGGATTAGAGAGGAATTCTGATCTTAGGACCGGGTCGCCTCAAAACCGGCCAGGGCGGCGACGAGATTGTCGCCCAGAACCGGTGAGATATAACCGCCTTCCTGGACCAGAACCGTCGGGAGGCCAAAGCCGCCAAGTGCTTGACCAAGCTTACCAAATCCCTCGGTCGTCAGTCCAAAATAGGCCAGTGGGTCGCTTACGGAAGCGTCGAGCCCGAGGGCAACAATCAAGACGTCGGGCGAGAACCCGCGAATTCGGGTCTCCGCGGCCGCAAAGGCTTTCAAGTATTCGCTATCGCCGGTCCCTTGTGCCAGAGGCAGGTTCAGGTTGAAGCCAAGCCCACCCTCGGCTCCAGCCTCGTCCGCATAGCCTGCGAAGTACGGGTAGTATTCGCTCGGGTCCCCATGCAGCGAAACGGTGAGGACATCCGCGCGCTTGTAGAAGATCCCCTGTGTGCCGTTGCCATGGTGCACATCGACATCAAGGATCGCGACCCGGTCGGCCCCGAGGGTCCGACACCGCTGGGCGGCGATGGCGGTATTGTTCAAGAAGCAAAATCCGCCCGCCTGATCGCCGTAAGCGTGATGTCCAGGTGGCCGGCAGAGTGCGTAGGCATGAGGCATCGGTTGGCCGGCTGCACGATCCGCCATAACCGCGTCAGCCGCTGTGACAGCCACGGTAGCGGATGCGCGGATGCCGTCCCAAGTACCCGGACCAATGGGGCAGGCGGTGTCTGCCTGATAGTGTCCGGCGAGAGCGACGATAGCGTTCGGTCGGCCGTTTTTTCTTCCATTGGCCATGTTCCGGCTCGGGTGCACGTTTGGTACGATCTCCGCTCCGAAGTCCGGCAGGGCGCTCCAGTGTTCCCAGGCAGTGGCGAGAAAATTGAGATAGTCCGCATCATGGATGCCAACCAGGGCTTCGGCGGCCATGGGACCAGTGCAGGCGATTGTCTCGTGGTTCGCGTCACGAGCGGCGGCGAGCAAAATATCAGCCCGTCGGGCTTGCTCCGGACACGGGCAAACCTGTCCTCGGGCGATAAAGCTTTCCGGGTCGTGGCTTGCGTGTTCGTTGGTGTAAAAGGC